>NZ_JAENDM010000007.1:0-148271 GCF_019375075.1 Escherichia sp. XD33 | reverse complement strand
GAGGTCGTGGTATGGATGACGGATGGCTGGCCGCTGTATGAATCCCGCCTGAAGGGAAAGCTGCACGTAATCAGCAAGCGTTACACTCAGCGAATTGAGCGGCATAACCTGAATCTGAGACAACATCTGGCAAGGCTGGGACGGAAGTCACTGTCGTTCTCAAAATCGGTGGAGCTGCATGACAAAGTCATCGGGCATTATCTGAACATAAAACACTATCAATAAGTTGGAGTCATTACCAACATGGTAATCGTATTTTCAATTTCAGGCTGCAATCGCTTTAACTCCAGCGCCGGACGATGTTGTCGATTATTGGAAGCAACCGCCCCCGCCATCTCCTGCGCCGGATTGTAATCAATTAGACCGCTTTGCACTGCATAACGCATGATGGCCGTGGTGCGCTGTTGAAGGCGGGAAGCCACTTCAAGACGTCCGGATTTCTCCACGGCTTTAATGGGAATTAACAGATCGCGGGTGCCCAGTTCAGCAATATTGCGAGCACCAATTGTTGGGAAGATATTGTCCTCCAGGCTCTTTTTTACACGATTAGCATGATCTTCCGACCATTTTTGGTTGGTTACGAGCCACTCTCTGGCAACCTTCTCGAAAGTAATAATCTCTTTCGCCTGCTCTTCTTTCACAGCACGCTTATGCTCACGAGGATCGATACCAGCAGCTACCAGCTTTCTGGCCTCTTCCCTTTTCTTCCGCGCATCCGCCAGTGAAACATCCGGGTAAACGCCGAACGCCATCAAATGTTGTTTACCGCCAAAACGGAAACGAAATCGCCAATACTTTGAACCGCCAGGTTTTACAAGTAAGGACATGCCGTCGCCGTCAACAAGTGAATACTCTTTCTCCTCAGGTTTCGCAGAGCGAACTTTAGTATCCGTTAGGGCCATAATGGTCTTCCTTCCATTGGTATCTCGTGAGTATACAAGCAATATCGAATCGGCAAATATACTCATTAGTATACTCACAAGCCTGTTGATGTGGGTTGAGTCAGGTTGACTTCAGTTGAGGAGAAAAGCTGGAAAAGCCTTGTGTAGCGCGGATTTCAGGCATAAAAAAAGACCTCAGTTGAGGTCTATTTGCATACTTTTGGTGCCGAAGGCCGGACTCGAACCGGCACGTATTTCTACGGTTGATTTTGAATCAACTGCGTCTACCGATTTCGCCACTTCGGCACTGAAGAGGTATGCGGAAAACGTTGTGGATTATACCTGTCGCACGCCACCATGCAAGCGCCAGCTTGCTCGCACCTCGCTAAGTGCTGAAATTTTCAGCATTGCATACCGCGATGTGTAACCTTTGTCACACTCCAGGCACCCCGCCCTGCCATGCTCTACACTTCCCAGACCACACCAGAGAAGGATAAAAGCATGTCGATGATAAAAAGCTATGCCGCAAAAGAAGCGGGCGGCGAACTGGAAGTTTATGAGTACGATACCGGTGAGCTGAAGCCACAAGATATTGAAGTGCAGGTGGATTACTGCGGGATCTGCCATTCCGATCTGTCGATGATCGACAACGAATGGGGATTTTCACAGTATCCGCTGGTTGCCGGGCATGAGGTGATTGGGCGCGTGGTGGCACTCGGGAGCGCCGCGCAGGATAAAGGTTTGCAGGTCGGTCAGCGTGTCGGGATTGGCTGGACAGCGCGTAGCTGTGGTCACTGCGACGCCTGTATTAGCGGTAATCAGATCAACTGCGAGCAAGGCGCGGTGTCAACAATTATGAATCGCGGTGGCTTTGCCGAGAAGTTGCGTGCGGACTGGCAATGGGTGATTCCACTGCCAGAAAATATTGATATCGAGTCCGCCGGGCCGCTGTTGTGCGGCGGTATCACGGTCTTTAAACCACTGTTGATGCACCATATCACTGCTACCAGCCGCGTTGGGGTAATTGGTATTGGCGGGCTGGGGCATATCGCTATAAAACTTCTGCACGCAATGGGATGCGAGGTGACGGCCTTTAGTTCTAATCCGGCGAAAGAGCAGGAAGTACTGGCGATGGGTGCCGATAAAGTGGTGAATAGCCGCGATCCGCAGGCACTGAAAGCCCTGTCGGAGCAGTTTGATCTCATTATCAATACTGTGAACGTCAGCCTCGACTGGCAGCCTTATTTTGAGGCGCTGACCTATGGCGGTAATTTCCATACGGTCGGTGCGGTTCTCACGCCGCTGTCTGTTCCGGCCTTTACGTTAATTGCGGGCGACCGCAGCATCTCTGGTTCTGCTACCGGCACGCCTTATGAGCTGCGAAAGCTGATGCGCTTTGCCGCCCGTAGCAAGGTTGCGCCGACCACCGAACTGTTCCCGATGTCGAAAATTAACGACGCCATCAAGCATGTGCGCGACGGTAAGGCGCGTTACCGCGTGGTTCTGAAAGCTGACTTCTGATCTCTTTGCCGGGTGCCTGTCGCCCGGCACTTAAATCTCTTTGGAAGGCGTCTCGCAATCTGCTTAATTTAGCGGTGAAGAGTGCACAGCCGTTGCCTATACTCCAGGCAGGAAACTGGAGGATATCTCATGAGCGAACCCCTGTTAATTGCCCGCACGCCGGACACAGAACTGTTTTTACTGCCGGGAATGGCTAACCGTCACGGGCTGATTACTGGCGCAACGGGGACGGGTAAAACTGTCACGCTGCAAAAACTGGCGGAGTCTCTATCGGAAATCGGTGTTCCGGTGTTTATGGCCGATGTGAAAGGCGATCTGACCGGCATCGCGCAGGCAGGAACGGCATCGGAAAAACTGCTCGCTCGGTTGAAAAATATCGGTGTCAACGACTGGCAACCGCATGCCAATCCGGTGGTGGTGTGGGATATCTTTGGCGAGAAGGGCCATCCGGTGCGGGCGACGGTTTCGGATCTGGGGCCGCTGTTGCTGGCGCGGCTGTTGAATCTCAACGATGTGCAATCTGGCGTGCTGAATATCATCTTCCGCATTGCTGACGATCAGGGGCTGTTACTGCTCGACTTTAAAGATTTGCGGGCGATTATCCAGTACATCGGCGATAACGCCAAATCTTTCCAGAATCAGTACGGAAATATCAGCAGCGCATCGGTTGGTGCCATCCAGCGCGGGCTGTTGTCGCTGGAACAGCAAGGCGCAGCACACTTCTTTGGTGAGCCGATGCTGGATATCAAAGACTGGATGCGCACCGATGCCAACGGTAAAGGCGTTATCAATATCCTCAGCGCCGAGAAACTTTATCAGATGCCGAAACTGTACGCCGCCAGCCTGCTGTGGATGATTTCAGAGTTGTATGAACAATTGCCGGAAGCGGGCGATCTGGAGAAGCCAAAACTGGTGTTTTTCTTCGACGAAGCACATCTGCTGTTTAACGATGCACCGCAGGTACTGCTGGATAAGATTGAGCAGGTGATAAGGCTTATTCGCTCAAAAGGCGTGGGCGTCTGGTTCGTTTCGCAAAACCCGTCTGATATTCCGGATAATGTGCTCGGCCAGCTCGGTAATCGCGTTCAGCACGCTTTGCGGGCTTTTACGCCCAAAGATCAGAAAGCGGTAAAAGCTGCGGCGCAAACCATGCGGGCCAATCCGGCGTTTGATACCGAAAAGGCGATTAAGGAACTGGGCACCGGCGAGGCGTTGATCTCTTTTCTGGATGCGAAAGGAAGCCCTTCTGTGGTGGAGCGTGCGATGGTGATCGCGCCTTGTTCGCGGATGGGGCCGGTGACGGAAGATGAGCGTAATGGCTTGATTAATCACTCTCCGGTGTATGGCAAATATGAGGATGAGGTGGACCGGGAATCCGCCTATGAGATGTTGCAAAAAGGCTTTCAGGCCAGTACCGAGCAGCAAAATAATCCCCCCGCGAAAGGGAAAGAGGTAGCGGTGGATGACGGCATTCTTGGTGGATTGAAGGATATTTTGTTCGGCACTACCGGACCACGCGGCGGGAAGAAAGATGGTGTGGTGCAAACAATGGCCAAAAGCGCCGCTCGCCAGGTGACGAATCAGATTGTGCGTGGAATGTTGGGGAGTTTGCTGGGGGGGAGAAGAAGGTAAGTCAGGCGCGATCTGTCCCCCTCACCCTAACCCTCTCCCCAAAGGGGCGAGGGGACCGATCGAACTCGTATTTGACTTTATCAACAATGTGAAAGGGAGCTTTCGCTCCCTTGCTTGGTTACGATTTTCTCATTAACAGCCACAGGCTGATTAAGAAGAAGCTGGCGCTTGGCAACAGTGCGCCGATGATCGGCGGGATGCCATAAACCAACGTCAACGGGCCGAAGATCTGGTCCAGTACGTAGAAGACAAAACCGAAGCTGATACCGGTGACCACACGCACGCCCATCGGTACGCTACGCAGTGGGCCAAAGATGAACGACAGCGCCATCAGCATCATCACCGCCACGGATAGCGGCTGGAAGATTTTGCTCCACATGTTGAGCTGATAACGTCCAGCGTCCTGACCGCTCGACTTCAGATACTTCACGTAGTTGTGCAAACCGCTGATTGAGAGTGCATCCGGGTCCAGCGCCACCACGCCCAGTTTGTCTGGCGTGAGGTTGGTTTTCCAGGTGCCGCTCACCGTCTGCGAACCGGTAATCTGTTTCGGATTGGTCAGATCAGATTCATCAACCTGCGACAGACGCCAGACTTTATGTTCCGGGTCAAACTTCGCAGTAGCGGCATAGCGTACGGATTGCAGACGACGATTCTCGTTAAAGGCATAAATGCTGATGCCACCTAACTCTTCGTCACCTTTAACCCGCTCAATGTAGACGAAGTTGTTGCCATCTTTCGCCCATAAGCCTTGCTGGGTAGAGAGCAACGAGCCGCCGTACATCGCCTGCGCACGGTAGTTACGCGCCATCTGCTCGCCCTGCGGCGCGACCCATTCGCCAATCGCCATCGTCAGCAAGACCAGCGGAATGGCGGTTTTCATCACCGACAGCGCCACCTGCATACGGGTAAAACCAGAAGCCTGCATCACCACCAGTTCGCTGCGCTGCGCCAGCATCCCAAGACCAAGCAACGCCCCAAGCAGAGCCGCCATCGGGAAGAAGATTTGCACATCTTTCGGCACGCTCAGCAAGGTATACATTCCTGCGCCTAACGCGTCGTAACTCCCCTGCCCGGCTTTTTTCAGCTGATCGACAAACTTGATAATGCCCGACAGCGACACCAGCATGAACAGCGTCATCATGATGGTGGTGAAAATAGTTTTACCGATATAGCGGTCAAGTACGCCAAAAGGTTGCATCACACCGCTCCTTTACGCGAAAAACTGGCGCGCAGGCGGCGGACCGGCACGGTGTCCCAAAGGTTGAGAACAATCGCCAAAGCCAGATAAATCAGGTTAACGGTCCACATCCACAGCGTCGGGTCTAGCTTACCTTTACCGCCATTCGATTTCAGGGAGGTCTGGATCAGGAAGAAAAGTAGATACAGCAGCATGGCTGGCAGCATCGACAGTACGCGTCCCTGACGTGGGTTAACCACGCTCAGCGGTACGACCATAAGTGCCATCATAAACACGGTGAATACCAACGTGATACGCCAGTTCAGTTCTGCGCGAGCACGATCGGTGTCAGTGTTCCACAATGTGCGCATGTCCATCTGGTCGGTATCGTTCGGGTCGAGCGCCACCGCCTGGTGACCAATGATCGCCTGATAATCCTGGAAATCCGTAATGCGGAAATCACGTAACAGTGCAGTGCCTTCGAAGCGCGTTCCCTGGTTGAGAGTGACGACCTGGGAGCCGTCGCGCAGCTGGGTTAAATGTCCGGAATCGGCCACCACCACAGAAGGACGTGCATTACCTTTTGGTCGAATTTGCGCGAGGAACACATCTTTGAAATCGCTGCCGTCAACGCTTTCGATGAACAGCACCGAACTGCCATTAGTCGCTTGCTGGAATTGCCCTTGCGCCAGCGCCGCCATGCCAGGGTTCGCTTTCGCTTCTGCTAACACTTCATCCTGATGACGCGATGACCACGGTCCCGCCCACATCACGTTAACCGCCGCGACGATTGCCGTGAATACCGCAAGGATCATTGCCGCTTTCACCAGAACCGCTTTGCTCAGGCCGCAGGCATGCATTACCGTAATTTCACTTTCGGTATACAGTTTGCCCAGCGTCATCAGCAGCCCGAGGAACAGGCTTAATGGCAGGATAAGCTGCGCCATTTCCGGCACGCCCAACCCGAGAAGGGAGAGCACCAGATTCGCCGGAATATCGCCGTCAACCGCTGCGCCGAGGATCCTCACTAACTTTTGACAGAAGAAGATCAAAAGCAAGATGAAGAGTATCGCCAGCTGGCTTTTGAGCGTCTCCCGCACCAGATATCTTATGATTATCACTTTAAATACGCCCGTAAAAACTCGTCTTTTGCAGGATTTTAGCTTGTTTCATGGCTTAAACGTCATTTATTCTCTTGAGTCGTCGAAATCGTCGCTAAGATAATTATACTCAACGGATTCACCTCTCAGATTTTGTTCTGACGTGCCAATGCCGTAATAACGTTAAGATTAACACGAAGTCATCGCAACAGCGGACATGAGTTACGAAAGCTTGCAATTCTATCTGTAGCCACCGCCGTTGTCTTTAAGATTCAGGAGCGTAGTGCATGGAGTTTAGTGTAAAAAGCGGTAGCCCGGAGAAACAGCGGAGTGCCTGCATCGTCGTGGGCGTCTTCGAACCACGTCGCCTTTCTCCGATTGCAGAACAGCTCGATAAAATCAGCGATGGGTACATCAGCGCCCTGCTACGTCGGGGCGAACTGGAAGGAAAACCGGGGCAGACATTGTTGCTGCACCATGTTCCGAATGTACTTTCCGAGCGAATTCTCCTTATTGGTTGCGGCAAAGAACGTGAGCTGGATGAGCGTCAGTACAAGCAGGTTATTCAGAAAACCATTAATACGCTGAATGATACTGGCTCAATGGAAGCGGTCTGCTTTCTGACTGAACTGCACGTTAAAGGCCGTAACAACTACTGGAAAGTGCGTCAGGCTGTCGAGACGGCAAAAGAGACGCTCTACAGTTTCGATCAGCTGAAAACGAACAAGAGCGAACCGCGTCGTCCGCTGCGTAAGATGGTGTTCAACGTGCCGACCCGCCGTGAACTGACCAGCGGTGAGCGCGCGATCCAGCACGGTCTGGCGATTGCCGCCGGGATTAAAGCAGCAAAAGATCTCGGCAATATGCCGCCGAATATCTGTAACGCCGCTTACCTCGCTTCACAAGCGCGCCAGCTGGCTGACAGCTACAGCAAGAATGTCATTACCCGCGTTATCGGCGAACAGCAGATGAAAGAGCTGGGGATGCACTCTTATCTGGCGGTCGGTCAGGGTTCGCAAAACGAATCGCTGATGTCGGTGATTGAGTACAAAGGCAACGCGTCGGAAGATGCACGCCCAATCGTGCTGGTGGGTAAAGGTTTAACCTTCGACTCCGGCGGTATCTCGATCAAGCCTTCAGAAGGCATGGATGAGATGAAGTACGATATGTGCGGCGCGGCGGCGGTTTACGGCGTGATGCGTATGGTCGCGGAGCTACAACTGCCGATTAATGTTATCGGCGTGCTGGCAGGTTGTGAAAACATGCCAGGCGGTCGCGCCTATCGTCCGGGCGATGTGTTAACCACCATGTCTGGTCAAACCGTTGAAGTGCTCAACACCGACGCTGAAGGCCGCCTGGTACTGTGCGACGTGTTAACTTACGTTGAGCGTTTTGAGCCGGAAGCGGTGATTGACGTGGCGACGCTGACCGGTGCCTGCGTGATCGCGCTGGGTCATCACATTACTGGTCTGATGGCGAACCACAATCCGCTGGCCCATGAACTGATTGCCGCGTCTGAACAATCCGGTGACCGCGCATGGCGCTTACCGCTGGGTGACGAGTATCAGGAACAACTGGAGTCCAATTTTGCCGATATGGCGAACATTGGCGGTCGTCCTGGTGGGGCGATTACCGCAGGTTGCTTCCTGTCACGCTTTACCCGTAAGTACAACTGGGCGCACCTAGATATCGCCGGTACCGCCTGGCGTTCTGGTAAAGCGAAAGGCGCAACCGGTCGTCCGGTAGCGTTGCTGGCACAGTTCCTGTTAAACCGCGCCGGGTTTAACGGCGAAGAGTAAGTTTGCGTTTTACCCTCACCCTAACCCTCTCCCTAAGGGAGAGGGAACCGATCGAGCGCAATAGAAATTCATTGCTCATCTTTTAGGGTGAGGAATGCAGCAATATTTAAATCCACCACAAGAAGCCCCATTTATGAAAAACGCGACGTTCTACCTTCTGGACAATGACACCACCGTCGATGGCTTAAGCGCCGTTGAGCAGCTGGTGTGTGAAATTGCCGCAGAACGTTGGCGCAGTGGTAAGCGCGTGCTCATCGCCTGTGAAGATGAAAAGCAGGCTTACCGGCTGGATGAAGCCCTGTGGGCGCGTCCGGCAGAAAGCTTTGTTCCGCATAATTTAGCGGGAGAAGGACCGCGCGGCGGTGCGCCGGTGGAGATCGCCTGGCCGCAAAAACGCAGCAGCAGCCCGCGCGATATATTGATTAGTCTGCGAACAAGCTTTGCAGATTTTGCCACCGCTTTCACAGAAGTGGTAGACTTCGTTCCTTATGAAGATTCTCTGAAACAACTGGCGCGCGAACGCTATAAAGCCTACCGCGTGGCTGGTTTCAACCTGAATACGGCAACCTGGAAATAATGGAAAAGACATATAACCCACAAGATATCGAACAGCCGCTTTACGAGCACTGGGAAAAGCAGGGCTACTTTAAGCCTAATGGCGATGAAAGCCAGGAAAGTTTCTGCATCATGATCCCGCCGCCGAACGTCACCGGCAGTTTGCATATGGGTCACGCCTTCCAGCAAACCATCATGGATACCATGATCCGCTATCAGCGCATGCAGGGCAAAAACACCCTGTGGCAGGTCGGTACTGACCACGCCGGGATCGCTACCCAGATGGTCGTTGAGCGCAAGATTGCCGCAGAAGAAGGTAAAACCCGTCACGACTACGGCCGCGAAGCTTTCATCGACAAAATCTGGGAATGGAAAGCGGAATCCGGCGGCACCATTACCCGTCAGATGCGCCGTCTCGGCAACTCCGTGGACTGGGAGCGTGAACGCTTCACCATGGACGAAGGCCTGTCCAATGCGGTGAAAGAAGTTTTCGTTCGTCTGTATAAAGAAGACCTGATTTACCGTGGCAAGCGCCTGGTAAACTGGGACCCGAAACTGCGCACCGCTATCTCTGACCTGGAAGTGGAAAACCGCGAATCGAAAGGTTCGATGTGGCACATCCGCTATCCGCTGGCTGACGGCGCGAAAACCGCAGACGGTAAAGATTATCTGGTGGTTGCGACTACCCGTCCGGAAACCCTGCTGGGCGATACTGGCGTAGCCGTTAACCCGGAAGATCCGCGTTACAAAGATCTGATTGGCAAATATGTCATTCTGCCGCTGGTTAACCGTCGTATTCCGATCGTTGGCGACGAACACGCCGACATGGAAAAAGGCACCGGCTGCGTGAAAATCACTCCGGCGCACGACTTTAACGACTATGAAGTGGGTAAACGTCACGCGCTGCCGATGATCAACATCCTGACCTTTGACGGCGATATCCGTGAAAGTGCCCAGGTGTTCGATACCAAAGGTAACGAATCTGACGTTTATTCCAGCGAGATCCCCGCAGAATTCCAGAAACTGGAGCGTTTTGCTGCACGTAAAGCGGTCGTTGCTGCGGTTGACGCACTCGGCCTGCTGGAAGAAATTAAACCACATGACCTGACCGTTCCTTATGGCGACCGTGGTGGCGTGGTCATCGAACCGATGCTGACCGACCAGTGGTACGTGCGTGCCGATGTCCTGGCGAAACCGGCAGTTGAAGCGGTTGAGAACGGCGACATTCAGTTCGTACCGAAGCAGTACGAAAACATGTACTTCTCCTGGATGCGCGATATTCAGGACTGGTGTATCTCTCGTCAGTTGTGGTGGGGTCACCGTATCCCGGCATGGTATGACGAAGCGGGTAACGTTTATGTTGGCCGCAACGAAGACGAAGTGCGTAAAGAAAATAACCTCGGTGCTGATGTTGTCCTGCGTCAGGACGAAGACGTTCTCGACACCTGGTTCTCTTCTGCGCTGTGGACCTTCTCTACCCTTGGCTGGCCGGAAAACACCGACGCCCTGCGTCAGTTCCACCCAACCAGCGTGATGGTATCTGGTTTCGACATCATCTTCTTCTGGATTGCCCGCATGATCAT
Source organism: Escherichia sp. XD33 (assembly GCF_019375075.1). Classification (NCBI taxonomy): domain Bacteria; kingdom Pseudomonadati; phylum Pseudomonadota; class Gammaproteobacteria; order Enterobacterales; family Enterobacteriaceae; genus Escherichia; species Escherichia sp. XD33. The sequence continues at coordinate 138,020 of NZ_JAENDM010000007.1, read as the reverse complement.
GATGACCATGCACTTCATCAAAGATGAAAATGGCAAACCGCAGGTGCCGTTCCACACTGTTTACATGACCGGTCTGATTCGTGACGACGAAGGCCAGAAGATGTCCAAATCCAAGGGTAACGTTATCGACCCACTGGATATGGTTGACGGTATTTCGCTGCCAGAACTGCTGGAAAAACGCACCGGCAATATGATGCAGCCACAGCTGGCGGACAAAATCCGTAAGCGCACCGAGAAGCAGTTCCCGAACGGTATTGAACCGCACGGTACTGACGCGCTGCGCTTCACCCTGGCGGCACTGGCGTCTACCGGTCGTGACATCAACTGGGATATGAAGCGCCTGGAAGGTTACCGTAACTTCTGTAACAAGCTGTGGAACGCCAGCCGCTTTGTGCTGATGAACACAGAAGGTCAGGATTGCGGCTTCAACGGCGGCGAAATGACGCTGTCGCTGGCGGACCGCTGGATTCTGGCGGAGTTCAACCAGACCATCAAAGCGTACCGCGAAGCGCTGGACAGCTTCCGCTTCGATATCGCCGCAGGCATTCTGTATGAGTTCACCTGGAACCAGTTCTGTGACTGGTATCTCGAGCTGACCAAGCCGGTAATGAACGGTGGCACCGAAGCAGAACTGCGCGGTACTCGCCATACGCTGGTGACTGTACTGGAAGGTCTGCTGCGCCTCGCGCATCCGATCATTCCGTTCATCACCGAAACCATCTGGCAGCGTGTGAAAGTACTTTGCGGTATCACTGCCGACACCATCATGCTGCAGCCGTTCCCGCAGTACGATGCATCTCAGGTTGATGAAGCCGCACTGGCCGACACCGAGTGGCTGAAGCAGGCGATCGTTGCGGTACGTAACATCCGTGCAGAAATGAACATCGCGCCGGGCAAACCGCTGGAGCTGCTACTGCGTGGTTGCAGCGCGGATGCAGAACGTCGCGTAAATGAAAACCGTGGCTTCCTGCAAACGCTGGCGCGTCTGGAAAGTATCACCGTGCTGCCTGCCGATGACAAAGGTCCGGTTTCCGTTACTAAGATCATCGACGGTGCAGAGCTGCTGATCCCGATGGCTGGCCTCATCAACAAAGAAGATGAGCTGGCGCGTCTGGCGAAAGAAGTGGCGAAGATTGAAGGTGAAATCAGCCGTATCGAGAACAAGCTGGCGAATGAAGGCTTTGTCGCCCGCGCACCGGAAGCGGTCATCGCGAAAGAGCGTGAAAAGCTGGAAGGCTATGCAGAAGCGAAAGCGAAGCTGATTGAACAGCAGGCTGTTATCGCCGCGCTGTAATCAAAACACAGTAATGAAAACGAAGGCCGGAGCATGCTCCGGCCTTTTTTATCTCTTACAGAAATGGTAAAGAAGGCATAATTCCCCGTGAAATCCTGGCTAAGAAGCCTTTATCTGGTTGTTCTTCTTTATTGATTAAAGGAAGGTCATCCAAATCGCCCAGCAAATACGTATTTTTTGCCTGCCAGTCAATCATCCATATTTTCAGCAGTGGATAAGCCAGACCGCCCGTAATCCCGGATATCACCACCAACGCACACATGCGATAAAGCATACCGTGGTACGTTAAAGTTGAGCGAAAACGAATACGCCCATCATTCAGTGACAGGTTGCTCATAAAATGATTTCGCAACGACACCGTTAAATAACTGGTGCTAACAGCAATCCCAAAATAATAGATTAACTGCGCGATTATCATTTTACGTTGCATTTCCATAAATTGCTGTAAATTCTCAATATCATCATTTGCATACACAGAACTATCATACGCATTTAATATTTGATCGAAGATAATATAACCAGCAACAGCGAGAAAAGGTAATAAAGCTAAAAATGCGAGAATGGCATATTTTATACAATACGTAGTATCTAATTTCACCTTGAAACGATGTATACCGAAACTGGTATTGCTCCAGAGAAAACTCATTACCAGGCTATATAAAGTACCATTAAAAATACCAATGGAAACAATACCAACTATTGCCATCAGAACCACAGATATAATAACACTACTTGAACTATTGGCATGTAGCATCTTTGTCGAGATAAAGAAAACAGTCCCCATCCCAATGGCCATTAAAATCGGCAAGAAAAAGGTTACCCACCAGAACCCTTTCAAAGAGCAATTAAAACTAAATCTTACGCCGTTGAGACTGGTCATCAAGGCCTGATAACGCAGTCCTTTTGCTGCCATAAATATAAGCAAAACCAACAGTGACAAAGTCAAAACACAGCCAACAAGCGGCATATCTGCTGACACTGTCATTAAGATTGCGAAATAGAAAAAAACAAAAACAAGACAACTAACAAAAACATTCCCACCGGTAATTCCATAAGAAAATCGTTGTCCGTTAACTTCCATATTAGCATAGAGATAACGCTTACATTTCATTAATGCCCATGGTAAATAGATACCTAGCGTTATAATCGTTAACAACACATTCACCACACAAATAAGAAAATATCTCTCACCTGTGCCATGAAAAACAAACGAATGGGACGGAACATCCATTTCATTAATAACTTGAGCCATAAAAATTCCCTGAATTAAAAAATCCATTGATATAATTTATAGATACAGACAGTAAAATGTTCTGCCACGTTACAATACTCTTATCAGTAATAGGCTGGCAAAAACTTTATTACTTTATAAGTCGCTTGCGCACGTAAGAAGAGAGTGGTATTAAACAAATGTATAATTACTTTATTTTTATTGGGTTAAACTATGAATAACATTGCGCCGCAATCACCTGTAATGCGTCGCCTGACGCAGCAGGATAATCCCGCTATCGCCCGCGTCATTCGTCAGGTATCCGCCGAATACGGTCTTACCGCTGATAAAGGCTACACCGTCGCCGATCCGAACCTTGACGAGTTGTATCAAGTGTATAGTCAGCCTGGCCATGCATATTGGGTGGTTGAGTTCGATGGTGAAGTGGTCGGCGGCGGTGGGATTGCGCCATTAGCAGGTAGTGAATCGGACATTTGCGAACTGCAAAAGATGTATTTTCTTCCGGCTATTCGCGGTAAAGGGCTGGCGAAAAATCTGGCCTTAATGGCGATGGAGCAGGCACGAGAGATGGGCTTCAAACGCTGCTATCTGGAAACGACCGCTTTTTTAAAGGAAGCCATTGCGCTTTATGAGCATTTGGGCTTTGAGCATATCGACTATGCGCTTGGCTGCACGGGCCATGTCGATTGTGAAGTGCGGATGCTACGCGAACTCTAAAAAAATGCCCGCTAGTGTGTGCTATCGGGCATTTTAATCAATTAATTAGTGGCGAACCCCGTCATCGTCTTCATCGACAAAATCTTCATCGTCGCCGTCTTCGCCGTTAGGATCTTCAAAGTAAGTGCCCCAACCGTCGTACTCAACGTCAAATTTCTCCGCCAGCGTCATCAGTTGTTCAACCTGGGCATCGATCAGATCGGCATTCAACGCGCACTCGCTGAGGATGTCGCAGCAAATCACGATATCACCATCTTCAACTTCCAGCTCTTCTGGATCGGTCACTTCATAACCAAGTTTAAACGCTTCAACTGCTGCTTTTTCCAGGGTTTCCAGATCGTCTGCGGAAAGATGGTGTTCGATGGTGTACAGCGCGTCCGGATCGCTGCCATCTTCCAGTAATTCTTCAATAATCAAACGTGTTTCTTCACGCTGTTCTTCCAGTTGTTCCGGGTTTGCCATGGCTCATTCCTCTTAATGTCCTGCCGATACTCTTATTGTCACACACCACTGACATTGCCTCCACCTTTGTGACAAAGATTTATGCTTTAGACTTGCAAATGAATAATCATCCATATAAATTGAATTTTAATTCATTGAGGCGTTAGCCACAGGAGGGATCTATGTCTGGGTTTTATCATAAGCATTTCCTGAAATTACTCGATTTCACGCCAGCTGAACTCAACAGCCTGCTGCAGTTAGCCGCGAAGCTGAAAGCCGATAAGAAAAGTGGTAAAGAAGAAGCCAAACTCACTGGTAAAAACATCGCGCTCATCTTCGAAAAAGACTCGACTCGTACCCGATGCTCTTTCGAAGTTGCCGCATATGACCAGGGTGCTCGCGTTACTTATCTCGGCCCAAGCGGCAGCCAGATTGGTCATAAAGAGTCGATTAAAGACACTGCCCGCGTGCTTGGTCGCATGTATGACGGTATTCAGTATCGCGGCTATGGTCAGGAGATTGTCGAAACACTGGCGGAATACGCTGGCGTGCCAGTATGGAACGGCCTGACCAATGAGTTCCACCCCACCCAGCTGCTGGCGGATCTTCTCACCATGCAAGAGCATTTGCCCGGTAAAACATTCAACGAAATGACGCTGGTCTATGCAGGTGACGCACGTAACAACATGGGAAACTCGATGCTTGAAGCTGCGGCGCTTACCGGTCTGGATTTGCGTCTGGTCGCGCCAAAGGCATGCTGGCCGGAAGCTGCGCTGGTTACGGAATGCCGCGCCCTGGCACAGCAAAATGGCGGGGATATTACGCTGACGGAAGATGTAGCCAAAGGAGTTGAAGGTGCTGACTTTATCTATACCGATGTATGGGTGTCGATGGGTGAAGCAAAAGAGAAATGGGCGGAACGCATTGCATTGCTGCGTGATTATCAAGTGAACAGCAAGATGATGCAGTTGACCGGTAACCCGGAGGTCAAATTCCTCCACTGCCTGCCCGCGTTTCATGACGACCAAACGACGCTTGGCAAGAAAATGGCGGAAGAGTTTGGCCTACATGGCGGAATGGAAGTGACTGATGAGGTCTTCGAATCTGCCGCCAGCATTGTATTTGATCAGGCGGAAAACCGCATGCATACCATCAAAGCGGTGATGGTCGCGACGCTCAGTAAATTAAATAATTAATATCTCTATCAAGATGCCGGGAAATACAAAAACATCCCGGCATCACATTATTTTATGCAGTGATAGTTTTTTCTTCCAGCCAAATTTTTCTATTGCTATACGTAAATTTTCCGGAGGATTTAATTTTCCCAACTGTTCATTATTAATATATTCATATATTCATATATTCATATATTCATATATATTGATTTTGCCATTCCGGAGGATTTTCATCATTCTTGTTCTAATTTTTAATTCATTACCCATCTTTTCTTCAAAAATCTTAATGACATAACCCGGATGTTTTTTTACAATTTCATTTGTTTTTTCTTCATTACCATAAACATATCCTAACTCATTAAGATACAGCTGTTCGCCCTCATACTTCTTAATTAATTGATAGAAGTACCACTTCGCAAAATCAGGTTGCTTCATGAAAAAATCCTTCAAAAAAATATCATTTACTAAAATGCTGACAGACACTTCATTAAATAGCAACTTAACATCATCAAATAACCTTAGTATTAAGCGTGATTTTTCTTGATTGCTTAAGTTAAAATCATTGACATATACAACCAACTTCTCCCAAATCAATTCCTGTAACTCAGGGCTGTTTTTATAGGGTTCTTTATTGAGGTTGAAAAATAATGTCTCAGCTATTTTAGACTGATCGCAGTTAAAATCAATATGATCGATCACGGAGCGGGCATGCTTTATCTTTGTAGTATCATCAGAATATTGCATACTTTGATTAAAACACCACTCCAGAATTTTTACATCATTAATATATGGCAATTTTAAAAAAGTCTTCAACATCGAATCGATGACCTTTTCGAGATTAACTTTTGCATCATCTAAGGAATCAATAAGAATATTAGACAGGTTAATTTTGATGTTATTAATTTCATCATTACCTTCTGTACCACTAGCAATTCTGGTATCATGTAACGCTTTCAGATCATTTATTTCTTCAAGTATACCACCTTCGCCTAGTAAGTATGGAATCGTGTCATCACATACATGAGGCATTAATAGCAGATGTTCTTTCTTTATTTTTTCTAATGTACTGGCTAATGGCTTTTCTAATAACTCGTTATAATCAATTGCGTCCTTCCAGTTCAACTGATGATTATTTAACAGAAGCGCCATATTCTTGTTAGCTTCGCGTTGGTAACACGCCAGAACCTTGTTAGTAATCAGATGTAATGAACTCTCATCTTTTCTTTCAAAGGACTTCCCTTCATAACGGTTAGTCGAACCATCAGGTTGTGGAAATATAATGGCTGTATGTCCTTGACGAGTCCCCATAGTAGTGATAGTGGAAAGTGAAACTTCTATAATCACCTTGGGTGAATCCGCTCGCTCACCTTCAGGATTATTCATAACAAACTGCATTATTTCACTGCCATCATTATTTTTGATATAAGATGAGGACTCAATATGAGCCATCATATTTCTACCCGCTTCGTTGGAGCGTTTGCTAAAATCCACATAACCCAGGGTAAATATTTTTACCAAAAACTCCAAAAATGTCTTAGAATCAAGGATATTTCTTGTGTTATCCTGCCCCTCGGCAATTCGGGCAAAATTATTCATTCCAACACGCCAGGTATTTAAAACTTCACTTTTTTGTTTAAAATTGTCGGCTAATGTAATGTGTTGAGAATAATTCAAATCTGATATTTTGCTCATGACGGACTCCTTGAGTTAATAAGAACGTCTAAGCATTACAAATTCTACTCACAAAAAAATATCAAAAAACGCTCTTTTCACAAACTCGCCGTAAACCTGGAGTTATTTACGGCGAAAAGTCATCACGCCATCAGCATCTTCACTACTGCTTTGCGAACCTGGGCTGGCGCGCCCACTGCGCACAGCGGTTTATGCACTTCCCCCGGATAAAACACAACAAAATCACCTTCATTAAGGATAACTGTTTTCTCATCAACGCCTTCCGGCAAAAATGCGATGTCTTTATCAGCTAACCAGTCGGTATCCGGCGTGCCTGCAGGTTGCGTGCTGAAGGTCATGCCTTCCTGACCTTTTAACACAATCTGAATGTCGAGATAGCGGGCATGGTACTCCGCACGGCGGGCTTCGTACGGCTCGGTCATATCTTCCGAGATAAGATAAAACAGACGATTGCCTTCGATATCGTGCTTACCCTTTGGCGTTTCTGCCGTAACGTGCGCTTTGATATGCTCAATCGCCTGGCGTAACTCTTGGGGTAGCCACGGCTGAAGATTATGAATATTTCCGATGATCATCTTTTCCACTCCTTAATTAAAACAATGTTTCATTTCTATCGTTATACGAAAAGATGATCAATTCCGCTAGCCTTAACGCGTGAATTATTGTCTTATCACAACTTATCGGCAGGCGCGTTCCCGCCTTTCGGGTCAAGGTCAGCATCACTCCTCGAGAATAGTTTTTATCGCTTCCCCCGCCAGTACAGCTGTTGCACAAAGTTGTTCGATGGAGTGCCCCTCCCGTGCCTTCGCAGAAAGCCCTGACATCACGGTACTCATAAAATCAGTCACACATTGTGCGCTTTGTGGATGCCGCCTGGCGATATAGTCATAAATGGTCGTTTCTGCGGCGTGATAATATTGAACGGCAATATCACGCGCTTGTGGATCATGACTATGAATACCTTCAAGAACCATACAGCCAGCGCAGCCGCCGTTTTGGCTATATCTGCGCGCCGCTTCTTTTAATACCTCAACCAGGCACTCGCCTACCGGACGATCATCACGAAGAATATCGGCAAGCGGAATAGCTTCCGTACCGACATATTCATTGAGTACACGGCTAAATAAACCAGCTTTACTGCCAAAAGCCGCGTAGAGGCTCGGGGGGTTAATACCAATATAATCAGTAACTTCAGCAACACTGACAGCATCGAAACCTTTTTGGTGAAAAAGCACTTTTGCCGCAGAGACTGCCTGCTCAGGAGCGAAACGTCTGGGACGACCTGGAACGCGAGATTGTTTTTTAGTGACCATTACAAAACTTGTTGACAGAAAGTTAAAACAGTTTTGTAATGCATGTTACATAATAAATCAAGGAGTCCTTATGGGCGCTTTTACAGGTAAGACAGTTCTCATCCTCGGTGGCAGCCGTGGAATCGGTGCCGCTATCGTACGTCGTTTCGTCACCGATGGGGCCAATGTACGATTCACCTATGCGGGGTCGAAAGATGCCGCTGAACACCTGGCACAAGAGACTGGAGCGACAGCAGTATTCACAGATAGTGCTGACAGAGACGCTGTCATTGATGTCGTTCGTAAGAGTGGCGCATTGGATATTCTGGTAGTAAATGCAGGTATTGGCGTCTTTGGCGATGCCCTGGAATTAAATGCCGACGATATTGATCGCCTTTTCAAAATCAATATTCATGCTCCTTATCATGCCTCTGTTGAAGCCGCCCGGCAGATGCCCGAAGGCGGGCGCATCTTAATCATCGGCTCCGTGAATGGCGATCGTATGCCTGTTGCAGGCATGGCTGCTTATGCCGCCAGCAAATCTGCCCTGCAAGGCATGGCGCGCGGGCTGGCCCGTGATTTTGGACCGCGTGGGATCACCATCAACGTCGTCCAGCCAGGGCCAATTGATACCGATGCTAATCCCGCCAACGGGCCAATGCGCGATATGTTGCATAGTTTTATGGCCATCAAAAGACATGGGCAACCGGAAGAGGTCGCTGGTATGGTCGCATGGTTAGCAGGGCCAGAAGCCAGTTTTGTTACCGGCGCGATGCATACCATTGATGGCGCGTTTGGCGCATAACCGACTACGCTCAATTAAGCCCAGCCATTATCCATGATGTCTGGGTTTTGTTTACTCACGTCGTCCGCTAAAAGCGGCTCCCGGTAAAGAGAAATCTTCTGTTCATGTCGTAAATCTTGAGGATAACCAAATGGTAGAAAGAACCGCTGTTTTCCCTGCTGGCCGACATTCACTGTATGCTGAGCATCGTTATTCTGCGGCTATTCGTTCCGGCGATTTGCTGTTTGTTTCCGGGCAAGTAGGAAGTCGAGAGGACGGAACACCAGAACCCGATTTTCAGCAACAAGTCAGACTGGCATTTGATAATTTGCATGCGACCCTGGCAGCTGCGGGATGCACTTTTGACGATATCATTGATGTTACGAGCTTCCATACCGATCCAGAAAACCAATTTGAAGACATCATGACGGTGAAAAATGAAATATTTAGCGCCCCACCTTATCCAAACTGGACGGCGGTGGGTGTTACATGGCTGGCAGGCTTTGATTTTGAAATTAAAGTGATAGCGCGCATCCCTGAGCAGTAAGCAATAGTGTTAGCCGTTCGCTTTCACACTCCGCCCTATAAGTCGGATGAATGGAATAAAATGCATATCTGATTGCGTGAAAGTGAAAAAGGAAAAAGCAGGGAATGTCTGCAATTATTGATACCGAAGGACAGTTCCCCTGCAGAATCACATCAAATAAAAATGCATATACCTTGACTTTTAATTCAAATAAACCGTTTGCGCTGACAAAATATTGCATCAAATGCTTGCACCGCTTCTGACGATGAGTATAATGCCGGACAATTTGCCGGGAGGATGTATGGTTCAGTGTGTTCGACATTTTGTCTTACCGCGTCTGAAAAAAGACGCTGGCCTGCCGTTTTTCTTCCCGTTGATCACCCATTCCCAGCCCCTCAATCGAGGGGCTTTTTTTTGCCCAGGCGTCAGGAGATAAAAGATGGCTAATCCGCTATATCAGAAACATATCATTTCCATAAACGACCTTAGTCGCGATGACCTTAATCTGGTGCTGGCGACAGCGGCGAAACTGAAAGCAAACCCGCAACCAGAGCTGTTGAAGCACAAAGTCATTGCCAGCTGTTTCTTCGAAGCCTCTACCCGTACCCGCCTCTCTTTCGAAACATCTATGCACCGCCTGGGTGCCAGCGTGGTGGGCTTCTCCGACAGCGCCAATACATCACTGGGTAAAAAGGGCGAAACGCTGGCCGATACCATTTCGGTTATCAGCACTTACGTCGATGCGATAGTGATGCGTCATCCGCAGGAAGGTGCGGCGCGCCTGGCCACCGAGTTTTCCGGCAATGTACCGGTACTGAATGCCGGTGATGGCTCCAACCAACATCCGACGCAAACCTTGCTGGACTTATTCACTATTCAGGAAACCCAGGGGCGTCTGGACAATCTCCACGTCGCAATGGTTGGTGACCTGAAATATGGCCGCACCGTTCACTCCCTGACTCAGGCGTTAGCGAAGTTCGACGGCAACCGTTTTTACTTCATCGCGCCGGACGCGCTGGCAATGCCGCAATACATTCTGGATATGCTCGATGAAAAAGGGATCGCATGGAGTCTGCACAGCTCTATTGAAGAAGTGATGGCGGAAGTAGACATCCTGTACATGACCCGCGTGCAAAAAGAGCGTCTGGACCCGTCCGAGTACGCCAACGTGAAAGCGCAGTTTGTTCTTCGCGCCAGCGATCTCCACAACGCCAAAGCCAATATGAAAGTGCTGCATCCGCTGCCGCGTGTTGATGAGATTGCGACGGATGTTGATAAAACGCCACACGCCTGGTACTTCCAGCAGGCAGGCAACGGGATTTTCGCTCGCCAGGCGTTACTGGCACTGGTTCTGAATCGCGATCTGGTACTGTAAGGGGAAATAGAGATGACACACGATAATAAATTGCAGGTTGAAGCTATTAAACGCGGCACGGTAATTGACCATATCCCCGCCCAGATCGGTTTTAAGCTGTTGAGTCTGTTCAAGCTGACCGAAACGGATCAGCGCATCACCATCGGTCTGAACTTGCCTTCTGGCGAGATGGGCCGCAAAGATCTGATCAAAATCGAAAATACCTTTTTGAGTGAAGATCAGGTAGATCAACTGGCATTGTATGCGCCGCAAGCCACGGTTAACCGTATCGACAACTATGAAGTGGTGGGTAAATCGCGCCCCAGTCTGCCAGAGCGCATCGACAATGTGCTGGTCTGCCCGAACAGCAACTGTATCAGCCATGCCGAACCGGTTTCTTCCAGCTTTGCCGTGCGAAAACGCGCCAATGACATCGCGCTCAAATGCAAATACTGTGAAAAAGAGTTTTCCCATAATGTGGTGCTGGCCAATTAATTGCGGTTGGTAATAAAAGTCTGGCTCCCTATAATGAGCCAGACTTTTTACCGCTGTAATAAAGGAGAAATCATGAGCAAAACTATCGCGACGGAAAATGCACCGGCAGCTATCGGTCCTTACGTACAGGGCGTTGATCTGGGCAATATGATCATCACCTCCGGCCAGATCCCGGTAAATCCGAAAACGGGCGAAGTACCGGCAGACGTCGCTGCACAGGCACGTCAGTCGCTGGATAACGTAAAAGCGATCGTCGAAGCCGCAGGCCTGAAAGTGGGCGACATCGTTAAAACCACCGTGTTTGTGAAAGATCTGAACGACTTCGCAACCGTTAATGCTACCTACGAAGCCTTCTTCACCGAACACAATGCCACCTTCCCGGCACGTTCTTGCGTTGAAGTTGCCCGTCTGCCGAAAGACGTGAAGATTGAGATCGAAGCGATCGCTGTTCGTCGCTAATCTTGATGGAAATCCGGGCTATCATGCCCGGATTAAGTCTGATGACAAACGCAAAATCGCCTGATGCGCTACGCTTATCAGGCCTACGTGATTCCTGCAATTTATTGAATTTGTTGGCCGGATAAGGCATTTACGCCGCATCCGGCATGAACAAAGCTTACTTTGTCTGCAATCTGAATCGGGGCTATCGTGCCCAGTTTATTCTTTACTGCCAGCCGTAACGACGGCTATAAAATCCTTTCACCAACTGAGTTAATGTCATATACCCTGCCAGAATCGCAACCAGCCACGGGAAATAGCTTAACGGCAGCGCCTGCAGCTGCAGATAACTGGCCAGCGGTGAAAACGGCAATGCGATCCCGACAATCATCACGATCACGGTCATGATCATTAACGGCCACGATGCACAGCTCTGAATAAACGGCACACGGCGGGTGCGGATCATATGCACAATCAGCGTTTGCGACAGTAAGCCCACCACAAACCATCCCGACTGGAACAGCGTTTGCGTTTCCGGCGTGTTGGCATGGAATACCCACCACATCAGGCAAAACGTCAGAATATCGAAGATCGAGCTGATCGGTCCGAAGAAGATCATAAAGCGCCCCAGATCCGCCGGATTCCAACGCTGCGGCTTTTGAATTTGCTCGTCGTCGACGTTATCAAACGGGATCGCCACCTGTGACACATCATACAGCAGGTTCTGAATAAGCAAGTGTAACGGCAACATCGGCAGGAAGGGCAAGAAAGCACTCGCCACCAGCACGCTGAACACATTACCGAAGTTGGAGCTCGCCGTCATTTTGATGTATTTCAGCATGTTGGCGAAAGTGCGACGTCCTTCAATAACCCCCTCTTCCAGCACCATCAGGCTTTTTTCCAGCAGGATGATATCAGCCGCTTCACGGGCAATATCTACCGCGCCGTCCACAGAAATGCCGATATCCGCAGCGCGTAAGGCGGGCGCATCATTAATACCATCGCCCATAAAGCCAACCACATGCCCTTCGCGCTTCAGTAAGGTCACAATGCGTTCTTTATGCATCGGCGTCAGGCGGGCAAACAGCGTGGTGCGCTGTGCGAGATTTGCCAGTTCGTCGTCAGATAGCGTTTCAATATCACTACCAATGACCACCTCTCCCGCGTCCAGCCCCACTTCATGGCACACTTTCGCTGCAACTAACTCACTGTCGCCAGTAAGGATTTTTACGGTGATTCCACTCGCTTTTAATGCCTTCAGTGCCGGAGCGGTTGTCTCTTTTGGCGGATCAAGGAAAGCAATATATCCTTCGAGGATCAGGTCGGATTCATCCGCCCGCTGGTAATCTCCTTCACGCGCTGGCAGGTATTTCGTCGCCACCGCAACCACGCGCAGCCCCTGACGATTCAGCGTATCAGTAACCCGCTTAATCTTACGCAGCATGATGTCATCGAGCGGCACAATCTCGCCATTGTGACGCACCTGCGAACACACATTGAGGATTTCCTGCAATGCACCTTTGCAAACCAGCTGATGGTGCTCGGTATTTTCTGCCACTACCACCGACATCCGACGACGCTCGAAATCAAACGGAATCTCATCAATTTTTTGCCAACGACTGGCCAGCGAGCGCGCTGACTCTTCATCCGTACCTTCGAGCACCGCTGTATCGAGCAGGTTTTTAAGTCCGGTCTGATAATGACTGTTCAACCACGCGCTATGCAGCACGCGTTCGCTGGTTTTACCGGAGATATCGGTATGATTCTCCAGCACAATTTTGTCCTGTGTCAGGGTGCCAGTTTTATCAGTGCACAGAATATCCATTGCGCCAAAGTTCTGAATAGCATCCAGATGTTTGACGATCACTTTCTGTTTCGACAGCTTTACTGCGCCGCGCGCCAGCGTCGAGGTAACAATCATCGGCAACATTTCCGGCGTTAAGCCTACCGCGACCGAAAGCGCAAACAGTGCCGCTTCCCACCAGTCGCCTTTGGTGTAACCGTTGATAAGCAACACCACCGGAGCCATCACCAGCATAAAGCGAATCAGCAGCATACTGACGCGGCTGATCCCCTGCTGAAAGGCATTCGGCTCGCTTTCCTGCTCACTAACACGCCCCGCCAGTTGACCAAACCAGGTATTGGCTCCTGTAGCAATCACCATTGCTTGTGCCGTGCCGCTCACCACGGTGGTGCCCATAAAACACAGGGTGTCACACTCCAGCGGATTGCTGTGCTCCGGCTGGCGAGTGGTAGCGGCTTTTTCCACGGGCAGAGACTCACCGGTTAACGACGCCTGAGCGACGAACAGATCCCGCGCCTGCAAGATACGTAAATCTGCCGGGATCATATCCCCCGCCGCCAGTTTTATAATATCGCCGGGCACCAGCTGGTCGATCGGGATCTCCAGCCAGCCATTTTCGCCTTTGTCGTTAATTACGCGCAGCACCGTCGCGGTATTGCTGACCATCGCTTTCAGGGCATCTGCCGCTTTAGTGGAACGTGCTTCCTGAATAAAGTTCAGCAACGTAGAAATAGCGACCATTAGCGCGATAACGCCCGCGGCAAATAAATCTTCCGTGGCGTAAGAAATAGCGCCGAGAATGGTGAGTAAAATATTAAATGGGTTGCGATAGCAGACCCATAAATGTACCCACCACGGCGACGGTTGTTGTGCGGGTAATTTATTTTCACCATGTTGTTCGCGGGCAGATTCCACTTCCGCCTGATTTAACCCTTCCGGATGGGTGTCGAACGTTTTCCACAATTCTTCTTCGGGCATCACCGCCATTTTCAGGCAATGCGCACTTAAGGACGGCGGGACCACCGTATTCACTGTCTGCTGCGCGCCAGGCAATGGATCACGATGAACCAGACGGGAAGGTAAATGGCGAATGAGCCGGGTAAAGATTTCTTTAAACATAAGGAGTCCCTCCGCACTGTCTGAAACAGTACAGAAATGTCTTCAGGCGTGGCGAAGCCTTACCTGAAGGTAATAAAGCTGAGCAGGGACGTTAAAACGTCACGGCCTTACGCATCCGGTAACGCCGTGAAAAGACGGGCTTACCGGAAAAGTTTTAATCTCCGTCGAGGGAGAGGCGTGGGATCAGGTTCCATATAACCTCCGGTAAGTGAATAAAGCGCCGCAAATAATAAGGAGAATCCAATAATATTCGTAGCATCTATGGCGATATAATACCTGCTGGCAACTAAACCAACGATAAACCAGACTTTACCCATTGCTGAATGCACGGGTAAAGTTAGGCTCAAATAATTAAACAACACGTTACAGGACAACAGGATGCAAAATCGGCTGACCATCAAAGACATCGCACGCTTAAGCGGCGTGGGGAAATCTACAGTTTCCCGGGTGCTGAATAACGAAAGCGGCGTGAGCCAGCGCACCCGCGAGCGTGTTGAAGCAGTGATGAATCAGCATGGATTTTCCCCTTCCCGCTCTGCGCGCGCTATGCGTGGGCAAAGCGATAAAGTGGTCGCCATCATTGTTACCCGCCTGGATTCGTTGTCAGAAAATCTCGCCGTTCAAACCATGCTGCCAGCGTTCTATGAACAAGGTTACGACCCAATCATGATGGAAAGTCAGTTTTCCCCGCAATTAGTTGCCGAACATTTGGGGGTGCTGAAACGGCGTAATATCGACGGCGTAGTGCTGTTCGGTTTTACTGGCATAACAGAAGAAATGTTAGCCCACTGGCAGTCATCGCTGGTTCTGCTGGCGCGTGACGCAAAAGGTTTTGCTTCGGTCTGTTATGACGACGAAGGGGCAATCAAGATCCTGATGCAACGGCTGTATGACCAGGGGCATCGTAATATCAGTTATCTCGGCGTGCCGCATAGTGACGTGACGACCGGGAAGCGACGTCACGAAGCCTACCTGGCGTTCTGCAAAGCGCATAAACTGCATCCCGTTGCCGCTCTGCCAGGCCTTGCTATGAAGCAAGGCTATGAGAACGTAGCAAAAGTGATTACGCCTGAAACTACCGCCTTACTGTGCGCAACCGACACGCTGGCACTTGGCGCAAGTAAATACCTGCAAGAGCAACGCATCGACACCTTGCAACTGGCGAGCGTCGGTAATACGCCATTAATGAAATTCCTTCATCCGGAGATCGTCACCGTAGATCCTGGTTACGCCGAAGCTGGACGCCAGGCGGCCTGCCAATTGATCGCACAGGTAACCGGGCGCAGCGAACCGCAACAAATCATCATCCCCGCCACCCTGTCCTGATCGTTTCCTGAACGATAAATTGTGATCTTCGCTGCGTTTCGGGAACGTTCCCGTTTTTAAATTTTTCCGCGCAATATATTCTGCAGCCAACCAAAAATGTCATCTGCCATGGGGCTTTATGATGAGCAAAATAAACCAAACGGATATCGATCGGTTGATTGAACTGGTCGGCGGGCGCGGCAATATTGCGACGGTGAGCCACTGTATTACTCGCCTGCGCTTTGTCCTCAACCAACCGGCCAATGCCAGACCGAAAGAAATTGAGCAACTCCCCATGGTGAAAGGCTGTTTCACCAATGCCGGGCAATTTCAGGTGGTGATTGGCACCAACGTGGGTGATTACTATCAAGCACTAATAGCGTCAACCGGACAGGCGCAGGTTGATAAAGAGCAGGTAAAAAAAGCCGCCCGGCAGAATATGAAATGGCATGAGCAGTTGATCTCTCATTTCGCGGAGATCTTCTTCCCGTTGCTGCCCGCGTTGATTAGCGGCGGTTTGATCCTCGGTTTTCGCAATGTGATCGGCGATTTGCCCATGAGCAACGGTCAGACGCTGGCGCAAATGTACCCTTCCCTGCAAACGATCTACGATTTTCTGTGGTTGATCGGTGAAGCGATCTTCTTCTACCTGCCGGTCGGTATTTGCTGGTCAGCGGTGAAAAAAATGGGCGGCACGCCGATCCTTGGTATCGTGCTTGGCGTGACACTGGTTTCTCCCCAGCTGATGAACGCTTATCTGCTCGGGCAGCAGCTGCCGGAAGTGTGGGACTTTGGCATGTTCAGCATCGCCAAAGTGGGCTATCAGGCACAGGTGATCCCGGCACTGTTAGCCGGGCTGGCACTGGGCGTTATTGAAACTCGCCTTAAACGCATCGTACCGGATTACCTCTATCTGGTGGTGGTGCCCGTCTGTTCGCTGATCCTCGCGGTGTTCCTCGCCCATGCGCTGATTGGTCCGTTTGGTCGCATGATTGGCGATGGCGTTGCCTTTGCGGTACGTCACCTGATGACCGGCAGCTTTGCTCCGATTGGTGCGGCATTGTTTGGCTTCCTGTACGCGCCGCTGGTGATCACCGGCGTACACCAGACCACCCTTGCTATTGATTTGCAGATGATTCAAAGCATGGGTGGCACGCCAGTGTGGCCGCTGATTGCGCTGTCGAATATCGCTCAGGGCTCCGCCGTGATAGGCATTATCATTTCCAGCCGCAAGCACAATGAACGCGAGATCTCCGTGCCTGCCGCTATCTCCGCCTGGCTTGGGGTCACTGAGCCTGCAATGTACGGCATCAACCTGAAATATCGCTTCCCGATGCTGTGCGCGATGATTGGTTCTGGTCTGGCAGGATTACTATGCGGCCTGAACGGCGTTATGGCGAATGGTATCGGCGTAGGCGGCCTGCCGGGAATTCTCTCGATTCAACCGAGCTACTGGCAGGTATTTGCGCTGGCAATGGTTATCGCCATCATCATCCCGATTGTACTCACCTCGTTTATCTATCAGCGGAAATACCGCCTGGGCACGCTGGATATTGTTTAATTTTCTTCGGGGCGCAATTGCGCCCCCTCGCATTTGCAGGAATAACGTAATGACTAATCTTCCCCACTGGTGGCAAAACGGCGTTATCTACCAGATTTATCCAAAGAGTTTTCAGGACACCACGGGTAGCGGCACCGGCGATTTACGTGGCGTTATCCAACGCCTGGACTATCTGCATAAACTGGGCGTTGATGCCATCTGGCTAACCCCCTTTTATATCTCTCCCCAGGTCGATAACGGTTACGACGTAGCGAACTATACGGCGATTGATCCCATCTACGGCACGCTGGACGATTTTGACGAACTGGTGACGCAGGCAAAATCGCGCGGGATTCGTATCATTCTCGATATGGTGTTTAACCATACCTCTACCCAACATGCCTGGTTTCGCGAGGCGCTGAACAAAGAAAGCCCTTACCGCCAGTTTTATATCTGGCGCGATGGCGAACCAGAAACGCCACCGAACAACTGGCGTTCAAAATTTGGCGGTAGTGCGTGGCGCTGGCATGCGGAAAGCGAACAGTACTATTTGCATCTCTTTGCACCAGAGCAGGCGGATCTCAACTGGGAGAATCCAGCGGTACGCGCAGAGCTGAAAAAAGTCTGTGAGTTCTGGGCCGATCGTGGGGTCGACGGGTTGCGCCTGGATGTGGTGAATCTGATCTCCAAAGACCCACGTTTCCCTGATGACCTGGATGGCGACGGGCGTCGCTTCTACACCGACGGGCCACGAGCACACGAGTTTTTGCACGAGATGAACCGCGATGTGTTTACGCCACGCGGGTTAATGACCGTAGGTGAAATGTCCTCCACCAGCCTTGAGCATTGCCAGCGATACGCGGCACTGACAGGCAGTGAATTATCGATGACCTTTAATTTTCATCACCTGAAGGTCGATTATCCCGGTGGTGAAAAATGGACGCTGGCTAAACCTGACTTTGTGGCGTTGAAAACATTGTTCCGCCACTGGCAACAAGGAATGCACAACGTAGCATGGAATGCCTTGTTCTGGTGTAACCACGATCAGCCGCGCATTGTTTCTCGCTTTGGTGATGAAGGTGAATACCGCGTGCCTGCGGCAAAAATGCTGGCGATGGTGCTGCATGGCATGCAGGGAACGCCGTATATCTACCAGGGCGAAGAGATTGGCATGACCAACCCGCATTTCACGCGCATTACTGACTATCGCGACGTGGAGAGCCTCAATATGTTTGCCGAGCTACGCAACGATGGGCGTGATGCCGACGAGTTATTGGCAATCCTCGCCAGCAAATCCCGTGACAACAGTCGCACACCCATGCAATGGAGCAACGGCGATAATGCCGGGTTTACGGCTGGCGAACCGTGGATTGGCTTGGGCGATAACTATCAACAAATCAACGTAGAAGCCGCGCTGGCCGATGATTCCTCGGTGTTTTACACCTACCAAAAGTTAATCGCACTGCGTAAGCAGGAAGCCATCCTGACATGGGGCAATTACCAGGATCTGCTGCCAAACAGCCCTGTATTGTGGTGCTATCGCCGTGAATGGAAGGGGCAAACCTTGCTGGTCATTGCCAACCTTAGCCGTGGGATCCAACCCTGGCAGCCAGGGCAAATGCGCGGCAACTGGCAGCTTGTGATGCATAACTACGAAGAAGCCTCACCACAACCCTGTGCCATGAATTTACGGCCTTTTGAGGCTGTCTGGTGGTTACAGAAGTAAATCTTCCCTAAGCCCCGGTAATGCCGGTCATTCCGGGGTTTTGTCTGTCAGCATGTTGTTTTTGTTGATTTTTCAACCAGCAAATTCATTAAAAAATTTACATAACGCTGTAGCGCCCGTCATCCGTACGCTCTGCTTTTTACTTTGAGCTACATCAAAAAAAGTTCAAACATCCTTGATGCAAAGCACTATATATAGACTTTAAAATGCGTCCCAACCCAATATGTTGTATTAATCGACTATAATTGCTACTACAGCTCCCCACGAAAAAGGTGCGGCGTTGTGGATAAGCGGATGGCGATTGCGGAAAGCACCGGAAAACGAAACGAAAAAACCGGAAAACGCCTTTCCCAATTTCTGTGGATAACCTGTTCTTAAAAATATGGAGCGATCATGACACCGCATGTGATGAAACGAGACGGCTGCAAAGTGCCGTTTAAATCAGAGCGCATCAAAGAAGCGATTCTGCGTGCAGCTAAAGCAGCGGAAGTCGATGATGCCGATTATTGCGCCACTGTTGCTGCGGTTGTCAGCGAGCAGATGCAGGGCCGCAACCAGGTGGATATCAACGAGATCCAGACCGCAGTTGAAAACCAGCTGATGTCGGGTCCATACAAACAACTGGCTCGTGCTTACATCGAGTACCGTCACGATCGCGACATTGAACGTGAAAAACGCGGTCGCCTGAACCAGGAGATCCGTGGTCTGGTCGAGCAGACCAACGCCTCGTTACTCAACGAAAACGCCAACAAAGACAGCAAGGTGATTCCAACCCAGCGCGACCTGCTGGCCGGGATCGTGGCTAAACACTATGCACGCCAGCACCTGCTGCCGCGTGACGTGGTGCAGGCACATGAGCGTGGCGATATTCACTATCACGATCTCGATTACTCGCCGTTCTTCCCGATGTTCAACTGCATGTTGATCGACCTGAAAGGCATGCTGACCCAGGGCTTTAAGATGGGGAACGCCGAGATTGAACCGCCGAAGTCGATCTCTACGGCAACCGCGGTAACTGCGCAGATTATTGCTCAGGTCGCCAGCCATATTTATGGCGGCACCACCATTAACCGTATCGATGAAGTGCTGGCACCGTTTGTCACCGCCAGCTACAACAAACATCGCAAGACCGCAGAAGAGTGGAACATCCCGGACGCCGAAGGCTACGCTAACTCTCGTACCATTAAAGAGTGCTACGATGCCTTCCAGTCGCTGGAGTACGAAGTAAACACCCTGCACACCGCCAACGGTCAGACGCCGTTTGTAACCTTTGGTTTTGGTCTGGGCACCAGCTGGGAATCGCGCCTGATTCAGGAATCTATCCTGCGTAACCGTATCGCAGGCCTCGGTAAAAACCGTAAAACTGCGGTGTTCCCGAAACTGGTGTTTGCGATTCGCGATGGTCTGAACCATAAAAAAGGCGATCCGAACTACGACATCAAACAGCTGGCGCTGGAGTGCGCAAGCAAGCGCATGTATCCGGATATCCTGAACTACGATCAGGTAGTGAAAGTCACCGGTTCGTTTAAAACCCCGATGGGCTGCCGCAGCTTCCTCGGCGTGTGGGAAAATGAAAACGGCGAGCAGATCCACGATGGTCGTAACAACCTCGGCGTGATCAGCCTGAACCTGCCGCGTATTGCTCTGGAAGCAAAAGGCGATGAAGCCACCTTCTGGAAGCTGCTGGATGAACGTCTGGTGCTGGCACGTAAGGCGCTGATGACCCGTATCGCTCGTCTCGAAGGCGTGAAAGCGCGCGTGGCCCCGATCCTCTATATGGAAGGTGCTTGTGGCGTGCGTCTCAATGCTGACGATGATGTTTCTGAAATCTTCAAAAACGGTCGTGCGTCTATTTCGCTGGGTTACATCGGCATCCACGAAACCATTAACGCGCTGTTCGGCGGCGAGCATGTTTACGACAACGAGCAGCTTCGCGCGAAAGGTATCGCCATTGTTGAACGTCTGCGTCAGGCAGTGGATAAGTGGAAAGAAGAAACGGGTTATGGTTTCAGTCTCTACAGCACGCCGAGTGAAAACCTGTGCGACCGCTTCTGCCGTCTCGATACTGCTGAGTTTGGCGTGGTGCCGGGCGTGACCGATAAAGGTTACTACACCAACAGTTTCCACCTCGATGTGGAGAAGAAGGTGAACCCGTACGACAAGATCGACTTTGAAGCGCCTTACCCGCCGCTGGCGAACGGTGGTTTCATTTGCTACGGCGAGTATCCAAACATTCAGCACAACCTGAAGGCGCTGGAAGATGTCTGGGATTACAGCTATCAGCATGTACCGTATTACGGCACCAATACACCGATTGATGAGTGCTACGAGTGTGGCTTTACCGGTGAGTTCGAGTGCACCAGCAAAGGCTTCACTTGCCCGAAATGTGGTAACCATGACGCCTCCCGTGTGTCGGTGACTCGCCGCGTGTGCGGATATTTAGGTAGCCCGGATGCACGTCCATTTAACGCCGGTAAGCAGGAAGAAGTTAAGCGCCGCGTTAAACATTTGGGGAATGGGCAGATAGGTTAATCTTCACTCTGCGCTAAGCAAATGCCGGATGCGGCGTAAACGCCTTATCCGGCCTACATTTGGCAACGGCTCCAGGCCTGATAAGAGGCGACAGCGTCGCATCAGGCGTTGATTACCGGATGCATCCTATACGCGGACTGATAAGCCAGGCGAAACAATGAATTATCATCAGTACTATCCTGTCGACATCGTCAACGGCCCCGGCACTCGCTGCACCCTGTTTGTCTCCGGGTGTGTTCATGAATGCCCCGGTTGCTATAACAAAAGCACATGGCGGGTAAATTCTGGTCAGCCATTTACCAAAGCAATGGAAGACCAGATCATTAACGATCTGAATGACACTCGTATCAAACGCCAGGGGATTTCCCTCTCCGGCGGCGATCCGCTGCATCCGCAAAACGTGCCGGATATTCTGAAACTGGTAAAACGCATCCGCGCCGAGTGTCCGGATAAAGACATCTGGGTGTGGACAGGCTATAAACTCGACGATCTCAACGCTGCGCAAATGCAGGTTGTTGATTTGATTAACGTACTGGTCGACGGCAAATTTGTGCAGGATTTAAAAGACCCTTCCCTGATCTGGCGCGGCAGCAGCAATCAGGTGGTGCATCATTTGCGATGATAAGTTCCCTGTTACCTGAGTGCAGGCAACAGGGAAATGAGGAATTAACGATACTTCTGGTGATAGGCGTTGCGGGTCGTTTTCAGTTGCTCTGCGGCAGCCTGCGCTTCTTTTACTTTACCTTCATTTGCCAGCTTCAGCGCGTCGTCAATCTGACCAACCAGAATATCGAAACCGTGACGGAAGTCTTTCATTTCCGGGCTGTCCGGTGATTTATCTTCGAGCTTCGGCGGCGTTGCTTTTTGCGCATCCAGCGCTGCGGCGCGCATCTTCGTTAACGCGTCTTTGACTTGCGCCGCGTTATCGGCTTTTTCGACCACTTTTAAAGTGTCGTTGAGGGTTTCCATATTGTCTTCAAGATCAGCGGCAAACGACGCCGAACTGAATACCAACGAGGAGACTGCAAGAATAGCTAACAGGCTTTTACGCATTGCTCACTTCCTTTTTTATTATGAAGATTTGGCGCGGCAGGTCGCGCCAGTTTTTTACTGCCCGGCGATTTTCATCTCCGGCAACAGCACAGAACCACACTGTATATTACTGCGTGTTTCAATATCGTTACCGACGGTGACAATATTGCGCCACATATCTTTTAAATTACCTGCGATGGTGATTTCGCTAACCGGATACTGAATTTCGCCGTTTTCTACCCAGAAGCCCGCCGCACCACGGGAATAATCACCGGTAATTGCACTCACGCCCTGGCCCATCAGCTCCGTCACCACCAGCCCGGTGCCCATCTCTTTGAGCATTTGTTCGAAGCTTAGCCCTTGTCCGGCAATCCGCCAGTTGTGAATACCGCCCGCATGTCCGGTGCTTTTCAGCCCCAGTTTTCGCGCCGAATAGCTGGTCAGCAGCCACTGAGTCAGGATGCCATCTTTAATAATATCGCGACGCTCGGTGCGCACACCTTCGCTGTCAAATGGCGTCGATGCCAGCCCTTTCAGCAGATGCGGATGCTCTTCAATGGTCAGCCAGTCCGGCAGAATTTGTTTACCCAGCGAATCCAGCAGGAAGGTAGATTTACGGTAAACCGCTCCACCCGCTATCGCCCCCACCAGATGCCCAAAAAGCCCGGTTGCCACTTCATTGGCAAAAATGACCGGCGCTTTCATGGTGGAGAGTTTACGCGGTGACAGGCGCGATAAAGTACGGCGAGCACAGTCGGCCCCAACCCACTCTGGCGTTTGCAGATCGCTCATCGCACGACCAATGGTGTAGGCGTAATCACGCTCCATATCGCCATTTTCTTCGGCAATTACACAGCTGGAGAGCGAATGACGCGTAGAGCAGTAACCCTGCAACATGCCGTGGCTGTTGCCAAAAACTTTGACACCGTAGTGGCTGTTAAAGCTGCCACCTTCGGTATTGGTGATACGTTTGTCCGCCTGTAATGCTGCCTGTTCTGCGCGGGCCGCCAGTTCAATGGCTTCATCCGGGGAAACTTCCGCAGGGTGGAACAAATCGAGATCCGGTGCCTCAAAGGCCAGCAGCTCTTTGTCTGCCACGCCGGCACAGGGATCTGGCGAGGTATAACGGGCAATATCCAGCGCCGCCTGTACGGTGCGGGCAATGGCCTGCGGGCTTAAATCGGTGGATGATGCGCTACCTTTGCGGTTCTGGTGATAAACAGTGATCCCCAGCGCGCCATCGCTATTGAATTCAACATTCTCCACTTCACCATAACGCGTGCTTACGCTAATGCCGGTGGTCTTGCTGACGGCAACTTCCGCACCGTCCGATTTGCCTGAGGCCAACTCCAGCGCAGTGGAAACTGCTTCTTCCAGAATCTTGCGCTGCGCTTCAACTTGAGAGATTACTTTCATTGCAAGTGCCATAATGTAGAGAGTTTCTCTGAAGTCTAACAGAGAACCGTTTTTCAGTGCGCATCTTAACTGGTAACATTAGCCTCTTTTTTTAAGGAGCCTGAGATGACTAAGCAGCCCGAAGACTGGCTCGACGACGTTCCCGGTGATGACATCGAAGACGAAGACGATGAAATTATCTGGGTCAGTAAAAGTGAAATTAAACGTGATGCCGAGGAGCTAAAACGCCTTGGCGCGGAAATTGTTGATCTGGGGAAAAACGCGCTGGATAAGATCCCGTTAGATGCGGATCTGCGCGCGGCTATTGAGCTCGCCCAGCGTATTAAGATGGAAGGTCGCCGCCGCCAGTTGCAGCTCATCGGTAAGATGCTGCGCCAGCGCGACGTAGAGCCTATTCGTCAGGCGCTGGATAAGCTGAAAAACCGTCACAACCAGCAGGTGGTGCTGTTCCATAAACTGGAAAACCTGCGCGATCGTCTGATCGATCAAGGTGATGACGCCATCGCTGAAGTATTGAATCTGTGGCCCGATGCCGATCGTCAGCAGCTGCGTACTCTGATCCGCAACGCGAAGAAAGAGAAAGAAGGGAATAAGCCGCCGAAATCCGCACGCCAGATTTTCCAGTATCTGCGCGAACTGGCGGAGAATGAAGGGTAATTTTCGTTGTTGATGTGAGTATGGTTTGCCGGATGCGGTGCACCTGTAGGCCTGATAAGACGCATCAAGCGTCGCATCAGGCACTATGCTCAAATGCCGGATGCGGCGTGAACGCCTTATCCGGCCTACGCACACTATATCAGGCTAAGGCCGAATTACTGCGCGGCTTCCGCCTTCTTCGCCAGACCATCCAGCAGTTTCTGATGGATCCCACCAAAACCGCCGTTGCTCATCACCAGAATATGGTCGCCAGGCTGAGCGGTTTTCACCACCATATCTGCCAGCGTATCCACATCGCCACTCCAGTGTGCAGGCTGAACGCAGGCTTCTGCCACTTCTGCCACCTGCCACGGAATATGCGCTGGTTGCAGCAGGAAGACTTCATCGGCACGACCTAATGAAGGTGCCAGATCGTCTTTGCAGATCCCCATTTTCATGGTATTCGAGCGCGGTTCCAGCACAGCAATAATGCGCGCCGTACCGCCAACTTTGCCACGCAGCGCCGCAAGCGTTGCCAGAATCGCCGTCGGGTGATGGGCAAAATCGTCATATACCGTGACGCCATTCGCTTCACCACGCAACTCCAGACGGCGGCGAGCGTTAATAAACGAACCCAGCGCGTTAGCGGCATCTGCCGGCGCTACACCAACATGGCGAGCCGCCGCAATCGCCATCAGGCCATTGTGCATATTATGTTCGCCTACCAGCGACCATTTCACTTCGCCCACTTTTTCGCCATCCAGCAAGACTTCCCATTCGGAAGCATCGGTGGTCAGCTTTTTCGCCTGCCAGTGACCCTGCTCACCCACCAGCTCCTGCTCGCTCCAGCAGCCCATCGCCATGGTCTGTTTCAGGTTGATGTCGTTTTCCGGCCAGATAATACGGCCCTGCCCCGGAACGATACGCACCAGATGGTGGAACTGTTTCTGGATCGCTTTCAGGTCGTCAAAGATATCGGCGTGATCGAACTCAAGGTTGTTGAGGATCAGCGTACGCGGGCAGTAATGGACAAATTTAGAGCGTTTGTCGAAGAAGGCGCAGTCATACTCATCCGCTTCGATAACAAAGAAGTCGCTTTCGCCCAGACGCGCCGAAACCTCAAAGTTCCCCGGCACACCGCCGATCACAAATCCCGGTTTGTAACCGCACTGTTCCAGAATCCAGGTCGCCATTCCCGCGGTGGTAGTTTTGCCGTGTGTACCGGCAACGGCCAGCACCCAGCGGTCGCGCAGCACAAAATCGTGCAGCCACTGCGGACCTGACATATAAGGGATG
Organism: Escherichia sp. XD33; assembly: GCF_019375075.1. Taxonomy (NCBI): domain Bacteria; kingdom Pseudomonadati; phylum Pseudomonadota; class Gammaproteobacteria; order Enterobacterales; family Enterobacteriaceae; genus Escherichia; species Escherichia sp. XD33. The sequence goes on along the minus strand of NZ_JAENDM010000007.1, from coordinate 112,175 downwards.
TTTTTTTCCAGTACCGCTTCCACACACGGATTTCCACGGGTCATGGCGTTGCCAATAATCACCAGATCCGGCTGCGGATCGAGCTGGCTGGCATCGTAACCCTGAATCAGTTCAATGCCTTGCTTCTCAAGTAAGGTGCTCATCGGCGGATACACATTGGCGTCCGAACCCGTTACTTCATGGCCTAACTGGCGCGCCAGCATCGCCAGACCGCCCATAAACGTGCCACAAATTCCTAAAATATGAATGCGCATACGTCACTATCCTTTTTTAATCTGCCGCTCATTTTACGCATATGTCGGGCAAGTGAGAAACGCATTTCAGGATAATCCGCAATTTGCTGGCGCGATTCACCTGAGCGCAACATTCCGATTATTTGTTAAGATTGTTACGGTCGCTTTACTCCATAAACATTGCAGGGAAAGTTTTATGAAAACGTTAGGTGAATTTATTGTCGAAAAGCAGCACGAGTTTTCTCATGCTACCGGTGAGCTCACTGCTTTGCTGTCGGCAATAAAACTGGGCGCCAAGATTATCCATCGCGATATCAACAAAGCAGGACTGGTTGATATCCTGGGTGCCAGCGGTGCTGAGAACGTGCAGGGCGAGGTTCAGCAAAAACTCGACTTGTTCGCTAATGAAAAACTGAAAGCCGCACTGAAAGCACGCGATATCGTTGCGGGCATTGCCTCTGAAGAAGAAGATGAGATTGTCGTCTTTGAAGGCTGTGAACATGCAAAATACGTGGTGCTGATGGACCCACTGGATGGCTCGTCCAACATCGATGTTAACGTCTCTGTCGGTACCATTTTCTCCATCTACCGCCGCGTTACGCCCGTCGGCACGCCGGTAACGGAAGAAGATTTCCTCCAGCCTGGTAACAAACAGGTTGCGGCAGGTTACGTGGTATACGGCTCCTCTACCATGCTGGTTTACACCACCGGATGCGGTGTTCACGCCTTTACTTACGATCCTTCGCTCGGCGTTTTCTGCCTGTGCCAGGAACGGATGCGCTTCCCGGAGAAAGGCAAAACCTACTCCATCAACGAAGGAAACTACATTAAGTTTCCGAACGGGGTGAAGAAGTACATTAAATTCTGCCAGGAAGAAGATAAATCCACCAACCGCCCGTATACCTCACGTTATATCGGTTCACTGGTCGCGGATTTCCACCGTAACCTGCTGAAAGGCGGTATTTATCTCTACCCAAGCACCGCCAGCCACCCGGACGGCAAACTGCGTTTGCTTTATGAGTGCAACCCGATGGCATTCCTGGCGGAACAAGCGGGCGGTAAAGCGAGCGATGGCAAAGAGCGTATTCTGGATATCATCCCGGAAACTCTGCACCAGCGCCGTTCGTTCTTTGTCGGCAACGACCATATGGTTGAAGATGTCGAACGCTTTATCCGTGAGTTCCCGGACGCGTAATCTCCTGCGCCTCTCCACACGGAGAGGCGTTTTTATCGCTGCGCAATGTTGACTCTTGTCACTGGCGAACTCTGACGATTCTCCCACAGCACCGTTAATCCACGCTGTAATGCTATAAAAATAAACAACAAAATACCGATGGCGATTTTCGTCCACCATGAGCTCAGCGTGCCATCAAAGTTTATGTAAGTCTGAATCAGTCCCTGAATCGCCACGCCAAAAAGCGTCCCTAATACCGTTCCAACGCCACCGCTCAGAAGCGTACCGCCAATTACCACTGAGGCGATAGCATCCAGTTCCACACCTACGCCCGCCAGCGCATATCCGGCCTGGGTATAAATCGAGAAGACAATCCCCGCCAGCGTTGCCAGTCCGGTAGAGAGCATATAAATGCGAATAGTGGTGCTGCGAGTGGAAATCCCCATCAGGTTCGCCGACGTTGCGTTGCCGCCAATGGCGTATACCTGATTACCAAAACGGGTACGATGCGCGAGGAAAATACCGATAACCACCACCGCCAACATCAGCAGTCCCATCGCACTTAAGCGACCGCCGCCAGGGATTTTCCACGCAAGGCTTGAGAGCGTGTCATAAATGGGATGGTTTATCGGAATCGACTCTTCCGAAACGAGATAGCTGACACCGCGCAAAAAGAACATCCCCGCCAGGGTAATGATAAATGCCGGGATCTTCAGGGCGTCGATCAAAAGCCCCATAAATGCGCCGAAGGCACAGCCCATCACCAGCACTAGCGGAAACGCCAGTAGCGGCGAGAGGCCGAAATCGCCAATCACTTTTGCCAGAAACACGCCAGTAAAGGCGATCACCGAACCGACGGAGAGATCGATCCCACCGGAGAGGATCACAAAGGTCATGCCAACGGCAATGATCCCAAGAAAGGCGTTATCGGTCAGGATATTGCAGATCACTCTTGTGGAAGCAAAACCGGGAAACTGGGTCAGGCAGTAAAGATAACCCAACACAAAGACGCCGATGGTGATCATCAGTGGCAAATTACGTTTTATCACGGCTACGTACTCCTTTAATCAGACTGATAAAGCGTTGCGACTGGACAATCAGCACGCAAAGAACCACCACCGCTTTTACAACCTGGTTCATCTCTGGCGGAAAGCCCGAAAGCAAAATTCCGGTGTTCATCCCCTGAATAATCAGCGCCCCCACCACCGAAAGCAGTAGGTTAAAACGTCCGCCCATCAGCGATCCGCCGCCAATAACCACCGCGAGAATGGCGTCCAGCTCCAGCCATAACCCGGCGTTATTGGCATCGGCACCGCGAATATCCGCCGCCACGATAATGCCCGCAATCGCCGCACACAGCCCGCTCAACACGTAGGTAAGCATGACGATGATCCGCGTGTTTACCCCGGCATTTTTTGCCGCCCGAATGTTGATACCAACGGCTTCGATAAACATCCCCAGCGCCGTTTTGCGGGTCAACAGCCAGAACAGGATAAGCGTCAGCACCGCGATAATGACAGGCGTTGGCAGGAACAACAGCGATCCACTGCCAAACCATGAGAGATCCGGCGAGTTAAACGTGACGATCTGTCCGGAGGTGATCAGTTGCGCCACGCCGCGCCCGGCGACCATCAGGATCAGGGTGGCAACAAACGGCTGAATTTTGAGGATCGCTACCAGTATGCCGTTCCACAATCCCGCCAGGATGCCAGTGCCCAGGGCGCTTAACAAAACAATCGGCAGGCTGAATCCCGCGACCGTCATCGCAGCCGTTGTGGCTCCGGCGATAGCCATCACCGCCCCCACGGAGAGATCAATCCCACCTGTTGCGATCACCAGCGTCATTCCGATAGCCAACAGCGCAACGGGGGCCGCACGGTTAAGAATGTCTATGGGGCTACCGAATAAACGCCCATCCTGGAGCACCACCTGCCAGAAATGCGGGGCCACCAGGCTATCGACCAGCAGCACCAGCAACAGTGCCGCCAGCTGCGGCATTCCCGTTGGCCAGCGAAAGCGCCTTTTCGGCGGCGTAGTGTCCGGGAGAGATTGAGGCATCACACTGTTCTCCTTACGCCGCAATGGCGTTCATGATCGCCGGAACGGAAAGCTCTGCCAGCGGGATCTCCGCCACCTGTTTGCGATCGCGCATGATGATCACCCGGTCGGCATAGCCCACCAGTTCTTCCAGTTCGGAGGAGATCACCAGCAGCGCCAGACCATCGGCGCATAGCGTTTCAATCAGGCGGATGATCTCGGCGTGGGCACCAACATCAATGCCGCGAGTTGGCTCATCAAGGATCAGAAATTGCGGTCGGGTCAGTAGCCAACGTGAAAGCAACACTTTTTGCTGATTGCCGCCAGAGAGAAATTCAATCGGTTGTTCAGTTGAAGGTGTGCGAATGCCAAGCTGGCGGATAAAGCGTTCGGCAATCTCTTGCTGTTCTTTGCGGGAAATGGGACGTAGCCAGCTGCGCTGGGCCTGGAGAGCGAGGATGATATTTTCCCGCACCGAGGCGGCAGCGATGATGCCATCGGTTTTCCTGTCTTCCGGGCAGAAGCCAATGCCCAGTACCGAAGCCTGATGTGGCGATCGCAGGTTTTGCGGTTTGCCTTTGATCAACGCCGTGCCGCTGTCAGCAGGTTTGATACCGAAGATCACTTCGGCGGTTTCGGTACGTCCTGATCCCAGCAATCCAGCCAGACCGACGATCTCGCCGGGGCGTACTTCGAGATCAAACGGTGCGATCGTTCCTTTTTTGCCGTAATTTTTGAACGCGGCAACGGGTTTGTCGCTCAACAATGTTCGCCCGGCACGCTGTAGCGCGTGGGTATCCAGCTCGCGCCCCAGCATCATTTTTACCAGTTCGATCTGCGGTAGCTCGCACGTTTCCCGACAGCCTACGAAACTGCCGTTGCGTAAGACGGTGATCCGATCGCTGACCTGATAGACCTGATCGAGAAAGTGAGTGACAAAAATCAGGCTGACGCCGCGATCGCGCAACTGACGCATCAGGTCAAACAGTAACTCCACTTCCTGGGTGTCGAGACTGGCGGTGGGTTCATCGAGGATCAGCACTTTGGCAGAGAGATCGATAGCCCGGCAAATAGCGACGATTTGCTGCATCGCGACTGAAAAGCGGTTGAGCGGTTCGCGCACGTCGAGGGAGAAACCGTAAGATGCCATCAGTTCGGTGGCGCGCTTTTCCATCTCTTTGCGGCGTAGAAGGCCGAAGCGTTTGGGTTCGCGGCCTATAAATAGATTATCAGCGACCGACATATTGGGTAGCAGGTTTACTTCCTGATAGACGGTGCCGATACCGAGTTGTTGTGCATGGGCGGTATTTTTCGGTGAGATAGCCTGGCCTTCCAGCCAGATGGTGCCGCGATCGGCGTGGTATACACCAGTTAATGCTTTGATTAGCGTTGATTTTCCTGCCCCGTTTTCACCGAGCAGCGCCATGATTTCGCCGCGGCGCAGGCTGAAATCAACGTTGTCTAACGCTTTGACGCCGGGGAAAAATTTACTTAATCCTTCGGTGCGGAGGATCTCCTGGTGTTGGTTAGTCGTCATGGTTTCCCCCGGTGTAAAGCGTGCTCCCAGTAGGCATGATAAGACGCGGTAAGCGTCGCATCAGGCTTCAGCGCACCACCGCCGGATGCGGCGCGAGCGCCTTATCCGGCCTACGAATCGGCATCAGGCATAGCAACCCTCAATACCCCATATTTTTCTTCTTCTCTAACTCTTCTTTTGCGGTATCAGGCAGATAAAGGGTGGATTTGGTCAGCGTCAGCTTTTCAGGCATGGTGCCGTCTTTTTTGTATTTCTCCAGCGCGTCGAAGGCGGGACCTGCCATATTCGGCGTCAGTTCAACACTGGCGTTCGCTTCGCCATCAATCATCGCTTTGTAGATATCCGGTACGCCGTCGATAGAACCTGTCAGAATATCTTTGCCTGGTTTCAGGCCCGCTTCTTTAATTGCCTGAATTGCACCAATCACCATGTCGTCGTTATGGGCGTAAACCATGCAGATGTTTTTGCCGTTGTTTTCCGCTTTGATAAAGCTCTCCATGACTTCTTTGCCTTTACTGCGGGTGAAGTCACCTGACTGCGAGCGGATAATTTTGATATTTGGCGCATTCTTAATGGCTTCGGCAAAGCCTTTCTTACGGTCAATGGCGACGCTGGCCCCAACAGTGCCCTGCAGCTCCACCACGTTGCATGGTTTGCCATTCACTTCTTTTACCAGCCAGTCACCAATCAACTTGCCTTCGAGAATGTTGTCGGCAGTGACGGTGGTCATATAGAGAGATTTGTCTTTCACATCAATAGAACGATCGAGCAAGAAGACCGGGATTTCGGCATCTTTCGCCTCTTTTAATACCGGTTCCCAACCAGTCGCAACCACCGGAGCGATAAAGATCGCATCCACCCCTTGCGCGACGAAGGAACGTACCGCTTTAATCTGGTTTTCCTGCTTTTGCTGACCATCGGCAATTTTCAGCGTAATTCCGCGTTTTTCGGCCTCACTTTTCGCCACATTGGTTTCTGCGGCGCGCCAGCCAGATTCCGATCCGACCTGCGAAAATCCTACGGTTAATGGAGCGGCCAACGCCATAGACGACATGGCTGCCGAGACTGCAGAGACTACAAGTAAGCGTTTCCACATAGGGTTGTCCTCGTCGGGGTAATTATTATTGGTGAAAAGATGTTCGCGAAAAAACTATAGACAATTCGTTATGTAACGGATTGCGTTACATCACACTTCAAAGAAGTAAATAAAACGTTAATCACAAGTTTGTAATCGCTTTCATCTCACTATGAAAAATGCGGCTACGGTTATGGATTTTCCTGCTCTGTATACCGTCTTAAAATTGGCGAAAAAGGAAAATGAAGACGAAAACAAGCGAAGACATTCGGCGCGAGTTGGCTATAATACTCGGCACTTGTTTGCCACATATTTTTAAAGGAAACAGACATGAGCTTACTCAACGTCCCTGCGGGTAAAGATCTGCCGGAAGACATCTACGTTGTTATTGAGATCCCGGCTAACGCAGATCCGATCAAATACGAAATCGACAAAGAGAGCGGCGCACTGTTCGTTGACCGCTTCATGTCCACCGCGATGTTCTATCCGTGCAACTACGGTTACATCAACCACACCCTGTCTCTGGACGGTGACCCGGTTGACGTACTGGTCCCGACTCCGTACCCGCTGCAGCCGGGTTCTGTGATCCGTTGCCGTCCGGTTGGCGTTCTGAAAATGACCGACGAAGCCGGTGAAGATGCGAAACTGATTGCTGTTCCGCACACCAAGCTGAGCAAAGAATACGATCACATTAAAGACGTTAACGATCTGCCAGAGCTGCTGAAAGCGCAGATCGCTCACTTCTTCGAGCACTACAAAGACCTCGAAAAAGGCAAGTGGGTGAAAGTTGAAGGTTGGGAAAACGCAGAAGCCGCTAAAGCTGAAATCGTTGCTTCCTTCGAGCGCGCAAAGAATAAATAAGTTCTTCTAGCGCAATAACCCTGAACGCCGGGCTTCGGTTAGTAAGGGTTTTTTTATGCCCGCGATAAATAAACTCTCTATTCCACCATCATTATTCTCAGCGGTTGCAAGGCTTGAACGGTAAGAACAAGCAAACCCGACCACCATTTTGCTGTTCATAGCCACTTGCTGGAAGTTAGCCGACCTCACTCATACTCACCGTTCAAAGCGTGCCCCCGTTTTACCCCTGCACATTTGTGAACGCCAGCAGAGTTTTTTATGCGATTGCAGATATGGAAAGCGGCTCGGAGAGAAAAGCAAAAGATGGAAAAGTTACAAAAAAAAATCGCGAGATACATCGCATAAAACAACGCCACCCGAAGGTGGCGTGCTTTTATTATTACTTATCCCTGTCTAACCAGTCGCCGCTTTCAATTAGCTTTAATCCATCGACGGGTCGTTGATAAACGTACATCCATGCACTCCCGTACGGCGTCTGAATCAACTGGCGCGCGTATTCACCGCCCCTGGTGCGCAAGGCATCAAGTTCGGCCAGCGTGGCGTTGTCAATACGATAAACTTCACCGTGTACTGTTCCGTTCCCCGGAACTGCGCCTGGATAGTGGCCCAGGCTATACAACTGGTAGTTATCGATACTGAAATCGCCCAGTAACTGGGCATTGGTCATCCAGTGACTGTTGCCTTGTTTGTGGCGTAAACTGCCGTAGACAAATATTCGCATTGCTAAAACTCGAACTGATAGAGCAAATCCAGTGCCTGGTCTACACCAGACACGGCTTCCAGATATAGCTTAGGCATCAGGCGATAACGTAACGTGAGTGTTGCTATAGAGTCAAATATACCCACGCCGTATTTCACTTGCAGACCTGGCAATACATAGCCGCTGACCACTACCTGGGAGGAGTCGCCTACTCCCTGGGTGTCGAGCGCTAAATTGCTTACGCCAAACGTCTCGCCGATTTTACCCACAATCTGGCCACTTTGCGCAACCCCCAGACCAATCAGCATCGAGGTCATTGCCGCACTGTCGCTCTGATCGCTCTCCAGCCCTTGTCCACGTAGCAAATAAGACAATGCAGCTTGTTGCGACATCGCCGGGTCAGAGAAGATCTCCGCTTTCGGTTCGTCCGCCAGACCAGTGACGCGAACTCCGGCGATTACGTCGTCTTCTGTAGCATCCGGGTTACGAATAGCTTCAATATTAAGATACGGTTGATCCGGCGGACCAGAGAACAGTAACTCACCTTTACGCACAATCAGATCCTGACCATAGGCATGGAAGCGCCCTTCAGGGATGTTGATCTGCCCGTTCAGGCCCAGCCCTTGTTTGTCCTGAACGACGTTAAGATCGCCCGTCAGCCGCGCTTTCAGGCCAAAGGCGTCAATGCGCACATTGTTGCCAACGTGGACAATCAGGTTACTGTTAATCGGAATCGACGCCGTTTTCGGCTCTTCCGGTTGCAGGTTATCGTTAAGCATCACCACATCGCTGGAGACGCCTACTGCGCTTTCCGGCAGATCGTGCACCACGATGCGCGCCCACGGGACATCCACGCGACCATCGAGGGTAAACAGGTTTGGTGTAGCCTCGAAGACAACATCTGGCGATACATCCATTCGTACCATCGGCGGCACGGTGATCCGCACTTTACTGCCTTTCGCCGTTACCCGCGCCCGCCAGTTTTCAATTTGGCTCCAGTCGGCATCACCGTTCAGGTAGATTTCACCCTGCTGGGTCCGTACTGTACCGGCAAGCGTCGAGCGCATACCATTAAAGTTGACCGCAAGCTGGCTCGGTTGCATATCAAACGGCATAAAGTTGCCGTCGATATCCACACCCGTAACCTGAAGCTGACCAAACAACTGCGGGCTTTGCACATCACCACCCAGACGCAAGTTGGCACTCACCATCCCCGCTGCTTTTTCCCCACGGGTAAAGATGGGGTTTATCATCGCAAGGTTGAAGTTACGGATATTGACGTTGCCACCAAGATTACGGCGGCCTTGCGGATCGGTCACCTGCACCTGTCCATCAAACTGGCCGTTATTGGTCAGGCGGATGGTCCAGCCCAATTCGGCACGGTTGTTACGCAATTCCGCCGTCAGATTCAGTGTCTGAAACGCCACGGGCAGCGCCGCATCGTTGACGGTTTGCGTTACCTGCACGTTACGCCCCGAAAGGGTGATACTGCCCTGCGGCAGCCCCTCTTTGGTGGTGTCCCAGGCAACGTCCGCTTTACCCGTGAAGATACCGCTGGCCTGAGTGGTTTCTGGCATAAATGGTTTCAGCATGGCCAGGTCGAAGCGGTTGAGATTCACCACCGCACGCCCTTCGGCACCCGCATCGATAGTTTGCGGCACGCACAGTTCCGCATTCGGGTTAAGCCAGCAGTGTGGCCCGATGCTGATTTTTTGCTCCTTATTGCGGTAATCCAGCGCAATATCGCGGGTCAGCGACCACGGGCCGACCGGCGTCTGGAAGCGGGTATTGCTAAGAGTTCCCTTCCAGCGTTCTTCTTTGCGATCAAAACTTCCTGCCAGATTAAGCTGCCCGGAGACAGGCTCGCCCTGAATCCGCAACTGTAACTCGTGCTGTTTTTCGCTGCCTTTGGCATTCAGGGTGACGAGGTTGATATTTACATCCGGCTGCGAAATTTGCTCAACGCGTACGTCGAGTTTCCCGGCGATCTGATCGGTGGATTTAATGTCGCCTTCCACGCGAACCTGCGCCACGGAAAGTTCCTGCCAGCGCAGGCCGCGCGCGGTGATATCTGCCAGTAGTTGTGGCGCTTCCACCGTGCCGCGTACTTTCACCAGCCCTTTCGCTGTACCGCCAAGCCCCGGCAGCGCGTTATCCAGCCCCGGCGCGTTGATGGTGGCATCAAGATTGAGATCTTTTACCCCCAGCTCGCCTTTCACTTCGGCACTGTTTGGCCCCAGTTCCAGATGAAGCCCTGGGATCATCCACTGCATATAACTGTTGCCTTTCAGCGTGCCGTCAACGTTCACTTTGTTCTGTTTGACGTTACCGGTCAGCTTCAGTTCTGGCACCTCCATCTGCCAGGTGCCGCCGTACAGGCTACCGCGGGTTTTAATCAAGCCATTGAGTTTCGACGGCCACTCTGGGATCTCTTTGGCGGTGTTAATGCCGTTAAGCGTTAGCTCACCGCGCCAACTAATGGCCTGCTGCCAGTCGAGCAACGCCTTGAGTTCAGTTTTCCCTTCCAGCGCCGCGACGGTGAGTTTGTCGAGATTGACCTGCTGTTCATTACCTTTGGCATCAAGGGTAATGGTGGCTGGCGGGATCTCCAGTCCCTTCACTGCCGTACGCATAGAGAGCGTGTAATCGGTCATTTTGCCGGTAAGTTTCAGTTTCAGATCATCCGCCTGATACTGCTTCTCACCAGTGAACGGCCAGTAAATCTGTTTGCTGTTCACTTCCACGTTGAGCGGCAATCCGGCTTCCGCCAGTCGCGTCTGGGCGCGTAAATCCATATCCACCGGACCGGAAAGATTAACGCCAATCTCCAGCTGTTCGCGCAGCGCGCCGCCCACTTTCAGCTTCACCTTTTCACCTTTCAACGGCTCCACGTTCAGTGTACTATTGAGAGTGATGTCCACCGGCCAGTTGTCTGACAGCTGCGCCGTGCCGCTGGCGTTGACGATCCCTTGACTGGAATCGATATCCAGGGCGTCCAGTTTAGTATTGCCGTCAATGCTGCTCACTTTCAGCAGCATGGTGCTCACGGTGATGTCCGTGTCGCCCGTCACGCGCAACTGCTCGCCCTTAAACTCTTCAATGTTCAGGTTAAGCGGCAAATGCACGTCGGTCATTTCCGGCAATACCGGGCGAGAAAAGAGATCTTTCAGCGTTTCGCCGAGCGGCTTTTCCTCCGGCTGCGGATTTTCAATTTTCGGTTCGACCACTTCTTCCTGCGCCACTTCCGCCACTTTCGGCAGAGCAATCAGCAGGCCTTTCAGCGACGTCGGTTTCAGGGTCAGGGTTTTCTCCTGCCAGTTCAGGCCGGAGGTGAAGTCCATCACCGATACCGTGGTGTCATCAATCTTGATGTTGACGTTGTCCAGTGCCACCCGTGTTAGGGTGATGGGATACGGCGTGGAGAGATCCAGCGGACCGCTATCTTCCTCTTCTTCAACCTGTTCAGAAGGGGGCATTTTTTTGCTGTCGATATTGACCTGGATGTCTTTCAGCGCCAGATCATTAATACAAACACTGCTGTTCCACAGGCACTCAAGCCCGACCGCCAGATGCAGATTGCCTGCTTTTACCGCCACGCCTGGCTGCTCATAACGAACGTCAGACAAGGTGAGATCGCGCCAGCCGCCGGTGACCTTGCCAACATCCAGTCCTGGCACCCAGCGATCCGCCGCTTTAAATACCAGATGCAGGCCGCTGGTGGTGCCCACCAGAAACGCCACCGATCCCAGCAACAGTAAGATAACGATAACCACGCCGAGGCTGATTTTTTTCCATAAACTCATAATTCTGGCCCCAGACCGATGTAAAACTGTAACCCGTGTTCGTCTTTATCCGCGACCGGTACGGCAAAATCGAGTTTGATTGGCCCGACCGGCGATTCCCAGCGTACGCCGACCCCGGTACCGGTTTTAAAGTCGCTGCGGCGAATATCGCTTACCGCTTCGCCACTATCGACAAACACCGCGCCCCACCATTTTCCGGTCACGTTGTACTGGTACTCCAGCGATCCGGTTATCAACTTCGAGGCCCCTTTCAGGTCACCGTTGGCGTATTTCGGAGCGATAGATTTGTATTTGTAGCCACGAATACTGCGGTCGCCCCCGGCGAAAAAACGCAGATCCGGCGGTACTTTGTCGAAATCACCGGTTTCAATCCAGCCCAGCGTGCCGCGTGTCACAAAACGATGGCGATCGTACAGTGTGCGGATCCAGACGTTTTGTGCCTGGAAAACGGAGAAATCGACATCTGAGCCCCAGGCAGTGTTGGAGTAGTCGATAGAGTAGCGTTGCGAGTCGCCCCAGGTTGGCATCAGGCCACCACGAGAACGCGTGCGGCTAATCATCACCCCAGGATAAAACAGCATCGTGGTGTTGGTAATTTCACCCTGGGTAAAGTGGTCGAGACTCCAGCGCAGGTTAATGGCACGCTGCCAGCCGCTGGAGAGATCCCAGTAGCGAGAAGCCACCAGCGTAGTGGAGTCAGATTCGGTATCGTTCAGGTCAGTGCGCTTAAAACCGCCCTGCACCAAATAATATTGTTCCAGTGGATTCTTCAGCAGCGGCATTTTATAGCTGAAGTCGAGGATCTGTTCCGGCGCGGAAATACTGGTACTGGTGGTCAGACTGTGACCGTATGAGTTCATCCACGGTTTTTTCCACGTCGCTTTCACGCGCGGTCCCACGTCCGTAGAGTAACCGACCCCGGTTTCGATGGTGTTTTCTGTTCGCGGCGAAACCACGCCCGTCAATGGTAATACTTTCGTTTCGCGCGCTTTATCAAATTGTGGAGCCACCACCACCGAGTTAAACCAGCCGGTAGCAGAAAGTCGGCGGTTCAGTTCCGCCAGATCTTTCGATTCGTACTCATCGCCCTCTTTAAACGGCACCAGATTTTGCAGGTATTCATCGCGGATTTGTGATCCTTCAAAGGTCACATGCCCAAAGCGGTAACGTTCGCCACTGTTATAATCAATATCCCAGAAGGCTTTATGCAGGCCGAGCGCAATGCCCAGCTGCGCTTTGGTAAATTCGCTATCGAAATAACCTTTACGCAACGCAATGCTGGTTAAGGACTTTTTGAAATTTTCATAATCGCCCTGGTTCAGCACCGTGCCAATAGCCGGGCGAGTATCGAGCAATTTCAAATAGTCTTTATCGGTCCGCGCGCCGCCGCGCAATACCACATCGGTGCCGCCAATTAACACCGGCACGCCTGGCGTGACTTTGGCGATCAATACCTGCCGCCCTTTCTTTGGCGGTGGACGGAGATCAAATTCAATGGTCGGCTGGTAATAACCCAGCGCTTTCAGACCTTCGCGGATGGCATCATCGACGCGTGCGCGAAAGCGACGGTCTGGCGTCACTTCATCACTTTCAATCGTAGAAAGCTGCGCACGAACGTTCTTTTCCAGCTGTCCCGATAACCCCTCGACCTGTAGACGGACGTTCGCGGCGACGGCAGATCCGCTTAAGCAGAGTAAGCTTACACAGCATAACTGTCGGATATAGCGCACATTTTCTCCTGAATATCCTTTTTTCCTGCCCCTGGAACGCCGTTAAACGGCTTAACAAAAATCCAGTAATATGGATTAAAAAGCAGACTAAACCCCAAATATTTCTTATGTTTTACTTTAGACCTATTCACGGTGGTTATTGTGTGCAAATACGCCTCTTGTTACAACCTTAACCCCAATGACCGATTTTCGGGAGAGCGACACCATGAGTTTATTTGATAAAAAGCATCTGGTTTCCCCCGCCGATGCCCTGCCTGGACGTAACACCCCGATGCCCGTAGCCACGCTGCATGCGGTCAACGGTCACTCAATGACCAATGTACCTGACGGAATGGAGATTGCCATTTTTGCGATGGGTTGTTTCTGGGGTGTGGAGCGTCTGTTCTGGCAGTTACCCGGCGTTTACAGCACCGCCGCAGGCTATACCGGAGGCTATACGCCAAATCCGACTTATCGGGAAGTGTGCTCCGGTGATACGGGTCATGCCGAAGCGGTACGCATTGTTTACGATCCTTCCGTCATCAGCTATGAGCAGTTGCTACAGGTATTTTGGGAGAATCACGATCCCGCCCAGGGAATGCGTCAGGGCAATGACCACGGCACGCAGTATCGTTCAGCGATTTATCCGCTGACCCCAGAACAGGATGCCGCAGCTCGCGCCAGTCTGGAACGTTTTCAGGCGGCGATGCTTGCCGCCGATGATGATCGTCACATCACCACGGAAATCGCTAACGCCACACCGTTTTATTATGCCGAAGATGACCACCAGCAATATCTGCATAAAAACCCGTATGGTTACTGTGGAATTGGCGGAATTGGCGTCTGTCTGCCACCGGAAGCATAGCGTTACGGGTACAAATGTAGATTGTTGATAAAGTGCGCTTTATTTATGCCAGATGCGGCGTAAACGCCTTACCAGGCCTACAAAATCGTCCAAATTCAATATATTGCAAGGACTGCGTAGGCCTGATTGGCATAGCGCATCAGGCAGTATTGCATTTATCAGCAGTCTGAATTTTAACCCTCTGGCGACTTTACAGTACCTTACGCTATACTAGCCACTGAAAATGCCGGTTCACTTTCTTCGAATCGGCTTTCAATGTGTATTTCACACAAATTAATCAACTTCCCCTTCCGAGGATCTGGCCTGAAAGGTCGGATAAGATATGTTAAACAGTATTTTAGTCATACTCTGCTTGATCGCTGTAAGTGCGTTCTTCTCGATGTCCGAGATCTCACTTGCCGCCTCACGCAAAATCAAACTTAAACTGCTGGCTGATGAAGGCAATATAAATGCCCAACGCGTTCTGAATATGCAGGAAAATCCCGGCATGTTCTTTACCGTGGTCCAAATCGGTCTGAACGCAGTGGCGATTCTCGGCGGTATCGTCGGTGATGCGGCATTTTCTCCAGCTTTTCACAGCCTGTTCTCCCGCTATATGTCGGCAGAGCTCTCTGAGCAACTGAGCTTTATTCTCTCTTTCTCGTTAGTGACTGGCATGTTTATCCTGTTTGCGGATTTAACCCCGAAACGCATCGGTATGATTGCGCCAGAAGCTGTCGCTTTGCGTATCATCAACCCGATGCGCTTCTGCCTGTACGTTTGCACCCCGCTGGTGTGGTTCTTCAACGGACTGGCGAACATAATCTTCCGTATTTTCAAACTGCCAATGGTACGTAAAGATGACATCACTTCTGATGACATCTACGCGGTAGTGGAAGCCGGTGCGCTGGCGGGCGTGTTACGTAAACAGGAACACGAGCTGATTGAAAACGTCTTTGAGCTGGAATCCCGTACCGTTCCGTCGTCAATGACACCGCGTGAAAACGTGATTTGGTTTGATCTCCACGAAGATGAGCAAAGCCTGAAGAATAAGGTGGCGGAACATCCGCACTCTAAGTTCCTCGTCTGTAATGAAGATATTGACCACATCATCGGCTATGTCGATTCTAAAGACCTGCTGAACCGCGTGCTGGCTAACCAAAGCCTGGCACTGAACAGCGGCGTACAAATTCGCAACACGCTGATTGTGCCGGATACGTTAACCCTTTCAGAGGCGTTGGAAAGTTTTAAAACCGCAGGTGAAGACTTCGCGGTGATCATGAACGAGTACGCGCTGGTGGTGGGGATCATCACCCTCAATGACGTGATGACCACGCTGATGGGCGATCTAGTCGGTCAGGGGCTGGAAGAGCAGATTGTCGCCCGTGATGAGAACTCATGGCTGATTGACGGCGGCACCCCAATTGACGACGTCATGCGCGTGCTGGATATTGACGAGTTCCCGCAGTCGGGCAACTACGAAACCATCGGCGGCTTTATGATGTTTATGCTGCGTAAGATCCCGAAACGCACCGATTCGGTGAAATTCGCCGGCTACAAATTTGAAGTGGTGGATATCGATAACTACCGCATCGACCAGCTGCTGGTGACCCGGATCGACAGCAAGGCCACCGCCCTTTCGCCAAAACTGCCTGACGCTAAAGATAAAGAAGAAAGCGTCGCGTAACCCCCAGAAACATCAACGGCTCCTGAATCAGGAGCCGTCTTATTACTGCATAGCACTTTGGTTAAGCCATCTCTGTTTGCAGACGCATAACCTGACGGTTAACTTCGGACATCACTGACAAATGCAGCTTATCCTTCACTTTTGGGATAAGAATCTTACCCTTATCAAATTCAAAAGCGCCAACGTCCTTGATGTATAACCGTCCACGGAACAGGATCTTTACGTACTTCGCCACCTGAAGTGGGTTGTACCGTTGGAAAATTTTCATTGTTATCTCCTGCTGAGTATTACGCCTGTGCGGTGCCACAATCGGCCCAACTATTATGAGGCGCAAATTTTAATGCTTAGTGACTATAGACTATCCGGGCAATGTTTCCACCGCGTATAACTTTTTTTACCTAAAGGTTACAATTATTCAGAATTATCTTTTTACCGAAGCGCGGTCTTCAGTATAAGCATTCATTTTTCATATGATTTGTGCGCTTGACCGCAAACTGGCATCACACTTGCGGGAAATTCGATAAATAGCACATATGATTAAAACTCAGACCCAAGTGGTCGGATCACCTGCATATCATAAGAAGGAAACACCATGACCCTACGCAAGATTCTGGCACTCACCTGCCTGCTGTTGCCGATGATGGCTTCCGCACATCAGTTCGAAACCGGTCAGCGAGTGCCGCCGATTGGCATTACCGATCGAGGCGAGTTGGTGCTTGATAAAGATCAGTTTAGCTACAAAACCTGGAACAGCGCACAGTTAGTGGGAAAAGTGCGAGTACTGCAACATATTGCTGGTCGCACCTCTGCAAAAGAGAAAAACGCGACGCTGATTGAAGCGATTAAATCAGCGAAGTTACCGCACGATCGCTACCAGACCACCACCATTGTTAACACCGACGACGCGATTCCGGGTTCAGGGATGTTTGTGCGCAGCAGTCTGGAGAGTAATAAAAAGCTTTATCCCTGGTCGCAGTTTATTGTCGATAGCAATGGCGTCGCGCGCGGTGCCTGGCAGCTGGATGAAGAAAGTTCCGCTGTAGTGGTGCTGGATAAGGATGGTCGCGTGCAATGGGCCAAAGACGGGGCGCTCACACAGGAAGAGGTGCAGCAAGTGATGGACCTGCTGCATAAATTAATTAATAAATAGACACTCTGAATCCCGGATTCAGGAACGACTCGCGCGGAGTGTAATCCAGCGGTTTACCCTGCCAGTCATGAACGTGCGCTCCGGCAGCTGCAGCCACAGCATGACCAGCGGCGGTATCCCAAATATTCGTTGGTCCGAAGCGCGGGTACAGCTGCGCCTGCCCTTCCGCCACCAGGCAGAATTTCAGCGAAGAGCCGATGGACGTGGTCTGATGTTCGCCAAGCTGTTGCAGATACTCTTTCAGCTCCGCATCTGCATGGGAACGGCTGATAACCACCAGCGGCGGGCGCGCATCGCGGACCTGAATCTGCTTGCGCACACCGCACTCTTCTTTCCAGGCCTTGCCTTCTGCCGCGCTGTACATTATGTTCATTACCGGCGCATACACCACACCTAAAATCGGTTTGCCATGGTCAATGAGCGCAATGTTAACGGTGAATTCGCCATTACGTTTAATAAACTCTTTAGTACCATCCAGCGGGTCTACCAGCCAGTAACGCTGCCAGTGCTGACGGACTTCCCAACCGGGAGGATCTTCTTCAGAAAGGACCGGAATATCCGGTGTCAGCGTACGTAAACCGTCCATGATAACGGTGTGAGCGGCAATATCCGCTGCCGTTACCGGAGAATTGTCCGCTTTGCTGACGACGTCCATCGGTTTCGTCCCGTCGTAGACCTGCATAATGGCATCGCCTGCATTCCGTGCAAGCTGGCATACTTGATCTAACATTTCTCCACCTCGTCTCTGTGAGCGGTGTTAACTTATTGTTTTACTTATACCCTATCGTTAATGAATGCGCCAACTGTGATAGTGTCATCATTTTCAAAGCGTAAAATTGTGGCATTCTTCACTGTTCTATAAGTAAGGCGTTTATTCTCCCTTTTCTTTCGTATTCCCGATGATAAAAGGATGTCCCTGATGATTAAGTTTAGCGCAACGCTCCTGGCCACGCTGATTGCCGCCAGTGTGAATGCAGCGACGGTCGATCTACGTATCATGGAAACCACTGATCTGCATAGCAACATGATGGATTTCGATTATTACAAAGACACCGCCACGGAAAAATTCGGACTGGTACGTACGGCAAGCCTGATTAACGATGCCCGCAATGAAGTGAAAAACAGCGTACTGGTCGATAACGGCGATTTGATTCAGGGGAGTCCGCTGGCCGATTACATATCGGCGAAAGGATTAAAAGCAGGTGATGTTCATCCGGTTTATAAGGCGCTGAATACGCTGGATTATACGGTCGGTACACTCGGCAATCATGAATTTAACTACGGTCTGGATTACCTGAAAAATGCGTTGGCGGGAGCGAAATTCCCTTATGTAAATGCCAACGTCATTGACGCCAGAACCAAACAGCCAATGTTTACACCGTATTTAATTAAAGATACCGAAGTGGTCGATAAAGACGGAAAAAAACAGACGCTGAAGATTGGCTATATTGGCGTCGTGCCGCCGCAAATCATGGGCTGGGATAAAGCTAATTTATCCGGAAAAGTGACGGTGAATGATATTACCGAAACCGTGCGCAAATACGTGCCTGAAATGCGCGAGAAAGGTGCCGATGTCGTTGTCGTTCTGGCGCATTCCGGGCTATCTGCCGATCCGTATAAAGTGATGGCGGAAAACTCAGTTTATTACCTCAGTGAAATTCCTGGCGTTAACGCCATTATGTTTGGCCATGCTCACGCCGTTTTCCCAGGTAAAGATTTTGCTGATATCGAAGGGGCTGATATCGCGAAAGGCACGCTGAATGGTGTTCCGGCGGTAATGCCGGGCATGTGGGGCGATCATCTTGGGGTGGTCGACTTACAACTCAGTAATAACAGCGGTAAATGGCAGGTGACGCAGGCGAAAGCGGAAGCACGGCCGATTTACGACATCGCCAATAAAAAATCCCTCGCGGCGGAAGACAGCAAGCTGGTAGAAACACTCAAAGCCGATCACGATGCCACACGCCAGTTCGTCAGCAAGCCAATCGGTAAATCCGCCGACAATATGTATAGCTATCTGGCGCTGGTGCAGGACGATCCGACCGTGCAGGTGGTGAACAACGCGCAAAAAGCGTATGTCGAGCATTACATTCAGGGCGATCCGGATCTGGCAAAACTGCCGGTGCTTTCAGCTGCTGCACCGTTTAAAGTTGGTGGTCGCAAAAATGATCCGGCAAGCTATGTGGAGGTGGAAAAAGGCCAGTTGACCTTCCGTAATGCCGCCGATCTTTATCTCTACCCCAATACGCTGATTGTGGTGAAAGCCAGCGGTAAAGAGGTGAAAGAGTGGCTGGAGTGCTCCGCCGGACAGTTTAACCAGATTGATCCTGACAACACGAAACCACAGTCACTCATCAACTGGGATGGTTTCCGCACCTATAACTTTGATGTGATTGATGGTGTGAATTATCAGATTGATGTTACCCAGCCTGCCCGTTATGACGGCGAGTGCCAGATGGTTAATGCCAATGCGGAAAGGATTAAGAACCTGACCTTTAATGGCAAGCCGATTGATCCGAACGCCATGTTCCTGGTTGCCACCAATAACTATCGCGCTTACGGCGGCAAATTTGCCGGTACGGGCGACAGCCATATCGCTTTTGCTTCACCGGATGAGAACCGCTCGGTGCTGGCAGCGTGGATTGCTGATGAGTCGAAACGTGCGGGGGAAATTCACCCGGCGGCAGATAACAACTGGCGTTTAGCACCGATAGCTGGCGATAAGAAACTGGATATCCGTTTCGAAACCTCTCCATCAGATAAAGCCGCGGCGTTTATTAAAGAGAAAGGGCAATATCCGATGAATAAAGTCGCGACCGATGATATCGGGTTTGCGATTTATCAGGTGGATTTGAGTAAGTAATACACTTCTTTTTCGGCCTATAAATCATCAACCGCATCCGGCACTTTTGTCGGATGCGATGCTGGCGCATCTTATCCGCCCTACAAGTCATGAACCGTAGGCCGGATAAGCGCAGCCGGCAGTTATGCCGCACGTTCATCCCGCACCGCCAACACCTCGGGCAAATTCAACTCAATCCAGTCCGCCAGTGCAGCAACCTTTTCGCTCACCTGCTCGCCCAGCGGCGTGAGGCTATATTCCACATGCGGCGGCACCACCGGATACGCGATACGGTTAAGAAAACCATCCTGTTCTAACGCCTGTAACGACTGCGCAAGCATCTTTTCACTCACCCCACCGATTTTGCGCCGCAGGTCGCTAAAGCGATGAGTACCTTCGCGTAGCGCCACCAGAATCAACACCCCCCAACGGCTGGTGACGTGTTTCAACACCTCGCGCGACGGGCACTGTTCCGCAAAGAGATTACCCTCTTTCAGTTGTTGTGACAGGCTAACCTGACTCATTTCATACTTACCTTTTTGTACGTACTTACTAAAAGTAAGTTTAGGTGTTAGCGTATTTAAACACAAGACAAAACGATGGAGACTTCCCATGATCGCTATTACTGGTGCCACTGGCCAACTTGGTCACTATGTTATTAAATCCTTGATGAAAACGGTTCCTGCCAGCCAAATAGTGGCTATCGTTCGTAATCCGGCAAAAGCCCAGGCACTGACAGCACAAGGCATTACCGTGCGTCAGGCTGACTACGGCGATGAAGCCGCACTGACATCTGCACTTCAGGGAGTGGAAAAACTACTGCTGATCTCTTCCAGCGAAGTGGGTCAACGTGCCCCGCAGCATCGTAATGTTATTAATGCCGCAAAGACGGCTGGCGTGAAATTTATCGCTTATACCAGTCTGCTTCACGCGGATAAATCTCCGCTCGGCCTCGCCGATGAGCACATCGAGACGGAGAAAATGTTGGCTGATTCTGGCATCGTTTACACCCTGCTGCGCAACGGCTGGTACACCGAAAACTATCTCGCCAGCGCCCCGGCAGCACTGGAGCACGGCGTATTTATCGGTGCCGCGGGCGATGGCAAAATTGCCTCGGCAACGCGGGCAGATTATGCGGCAGCTGCGGCACGCGTGATTAGCGAAGCCGGTCACGAAGGCAAGGTTTACGAGCTGGCGGGCGATAGTGCCTGGACGTTGACACAGTTAGCGGCAGAGCTGACCAAACAGAGCGGCAAACAGGTTACCTATCAAAATCTGAGCGAAACCGATTTCGCTGCGGCGCTGAAAAGCGTTGGCCTGCCTGACGGACTGGCGGATATGCTGGCGGATTCTGACGTTGGCGCATCGAAAGGCGGTCTGTTTGATGACAGCAAAACGCTGAGCAAATTGATTGGCCGCCCAACGACAACGTTAGCCGAAAGCGTAAGCCATCTTTTTAATGTTAATAAATAGTTAATTAAAGTGGCATCCTCCCGCATCCTCTCTGATAATGACGGGATGCCGGGAGCAATCATGTCTGCTTCCTGAACGTTTCTTCTGACAGACCAATGGATGCCAGTAATGATTAGCGGCGTGCTGTACGCCCTGTTAGCAGGGTTGATGTGGGGGCTTATTTTTGTCGGGCCGTTGATCGTGCCGGAATACCCGGCGATGTTGCAGTCGATGGGGCGTTATCTGGCGTTAGGGTTAATTGCGCTACCCATTGCCTGGCTGGGACGCGTGCGTCTGCGTCAGTTGGCGCGTCGCGACTGGCTTACCGCCTTGATGCTCACTATGATGGGCAACCTCATCTATTACTTCTGCCTTGCCAGTGCCATTCAACGTACTGGCGCGCCTGTTTCTACGATGATTATTGGCACCCTGCCGGTGGTCATTCCTGTCTTTGCCAATCTGCTTTATAGCCAGCGCGACGGCAAACTCGCGTGGGGAAAACTCGCCCCGGCACTGATTTGTATTGGCATCGGCCTGGCGTGTGTGAATATTGCTGAGTTAAACCACGGACTCCCCGATTTTGACTGGGCACGTTATACCTCTGGCATCGTGCTAGCGTTAGTTTCCGTGGTCTGCTGGGCATGGTATGCCCTGCGCAACGCCCGCTGGCTGCGGGAAAATCCCGACAAACATCCGATGATGTGGGCGACGGCGCAGGCGCTGGTCACGCTGCCGGTTTCTCTCATCGGCTATCTCGTCGCCTGTTACTGGCTGAATATACAAACGCCGGACTTCTCCTTACCTTTTGGCCCCCGTCCGCTGGTGTTTATTAGTCTGATGGTTGCGATAGCCGTGCTTTGCTCATGGGTTGGCGCACTCTGCTGGAACGTCGCCAGCCAGCGATTACCGACAGTGATTCTCGGGCCGCTGATCGTTTTCGAAACACTGGCAGGTTTGCTGTACACCTTTTTGATACGCCAGCAAATGCCGCCGCTGATGACGCTGAGCGGTATCGCGCTGTTAGTGGTTGGCGTGGTCATTGCAGTCAGAGCAAAACCGGAAAAGCCTTTAACTGAATCTGTCTCAGAAAGTTGACATACTGGCAGTGAGTTAAATAAGCCTCTGCTACGTAAGGGTTATAGCATTTGCCTTAAAGATGCATTTAAAATACATCTTATCTTATTAAGAATGAGGTATCAGCTATGGCTTATCGCGACCAACCTTTAGGTGAACTGGCGCTCTCTATCCCTCGCGCTTCGGCTCTGTTTCGTAAATATGATATGGATTACTGCTGCGGCGGTAAGCAAACGCTGGCGCGTGCGGCGGCACGTAAAGAACTGGATGTTGAGGTCATTGAAGCTGAGCTGGCAAAGCTTGCTGAACAACCGATTGAGAAAGACTGGCGTAGCGCCCCGCTGGCAGAAATCATCGACCATATCATCGTGCGCTACCACGATCGTCACCGCGAGCAACTGCCGGAGCTGATCCTGCAAGCGACTAAAGTCGAGCGCGTTCACGCCGACAAACCGAGCGTGCCAAAAGGGCTGACAAAATACCTGACCATGCTGCATGAAGAGCTTTCCAGCCACATGATGAAAGAAGAGCAGATCCTCTTCCCGATGATCAAACAAGGCATGGGCAGCCAGGCAATGGGGCCAATCAGCGTAATGGAAAGCGAGCACGATGAAGCGGGCGAACTGCTGGAAGTGATCAAACACACTACCAATAACGTCACACCGCCGCCAGAAGCCTGCACCACCTGGAAAGCGATGTATAACGGCATTAATGAACTGATTGATGACCTGATGGATCACATCAGTCTGGAAAACAATGTACTGTTCCCACGCGCGCTGGCGGGTGAGTAATCTAAAAGCTGGATGGCATTGCGCCATCCAGCATGATAATGCGGTTATTTCCGCAGTTCAGCAGCCCGCTTCTTACCAATAAACAACCAGCCCAGCCCCAGTGCGATAAACCACAGCGGGGTGACCAACAGCGCCTGGCGAGTGTCATCTTCCAGTGTCAGCAACACGACCACGAACACAAAGAACGCCATACATACCCAGCACATCAGCTTGCCGAGCGGCATCTTGTAGATCGACTTCTCATGCAGATGAGGACGCTGTTTGCGGTAAACCAGGTACGAGCAAAGGATAATCGTCCAGACGAACATAAACAGAATCGCGGAAACGGTTGTAATCATCGTGAACGCGCCAATCACGCTAGGATTCACATACAGCATCACCACGCCACCGAGCAGGCAGATGCAGGAGAAGGTCAGCCCTTTCGCTGGTACTGCGCGCTTAGAAAGTTTAGCGAACGCTTTCGGTGCCACACCTTCCTGCGCCAGACCAAACAGCATACGGCTGGTAGAGAAGACGCCGCTGTTAGCGGAAGACGCCGCAGAGGTCAGCACCACAAAGTTGATCACGCTTGCGGCAGCAGGCAGCCCTACCAACACGAACAGTTCAACAAACGGGCTTTTCTCCGGGACTACCGAACTCCACGGCGTCACGGACATAATCACAATCAGCGCGAAGACGTAGAACATAATGATACGGATCGGAATGGAGTTAATCGCGCGTGGCAGTGATTTCTCCGGATCTTTGGTTTCCGCAGCTGTTGTACCTACCAGCTCAATCCCCACGAAAGCGAAAACCGCTATCTGGAATCCGGCAAAGAAGCCACTTAAACCTTTCGGGAACCAGCCGCCGTCATTCCACAAATGCGCGAATGACGCTTCCACACCGGTCGGTGACTGAAAGTGCATCGCCACCATGACCAGGCCGACGACAATCAGCGACACGATGGCGACGATTTTGATCATCGCAAACCAGAACTCCATCTCACCGAACATTTTCACGGTGGCAAGGTTGAGCGTCAACAGCAGCACTATCACCGCCAGCGAGGCGACCCAGTCGGAGAGATCGGGGAACCAGAACTGAGCATAAGCAGTGATCGCCACCACGTCTGCCATACCGGTTACAACCCAGCAGAACCAGTAAGTCCAGCCGGTGAAATATCCTGCCCACGGCCCGAGTAAATCGGAAGCGAAGTCACTAAAAGATTTGTATTCCAGATTCGAAAGCAGCAATTCCCCCATTGCCCGCATCACGAAAAAGAGCATAAAACCGATGATCATATAAACGAAAATGATCGACGGCCCGGCAAGGCTAATCGTTTTGCCAGACCCCATAAACAACCCCGTACCAATGGCACCGCCAATGGCAATAAGCTGAATATGTCGGTTTGTGAGATTGCGCCGTAGCGACTGTTCAGCCGGAGCCTGATCATCGGCAACGACTTTTACCTGATCTACCATGTTTTTTTCTTCCTGTACCTGTCTGTGTTGTTCAGGCTCTACGGCCTTTAGTCAGTCTATGATACGACGAATCTGTATCGGGACTCATCGATATTAGGTAACAATACGCGGGATGAATACTAAGATTTAGATCTAATGTTAATTTTATGTTTAAAGTGAGTGTCATATCACGGTGATAACGCGAAACAGCTCACAAAAATACACGCTTACGGGGTCTTTGCAACACAAAATAGCGCCGTTTGGAAAACTGAAGGGTTTATTGCTGAATGCCTGCTCCCCTCTGGTTCGAGGGGAACAGAATGCGCTGCTTAGAGGATTTCCAGCAGTTCGACTTCAAACACCAGGGTGCTGAACGGAGGGATGGATGCGCCTGCGCCGCGCTCGCCATATGCCAGTTCCTGCGGGATAGTCAGTTCCCATTTAGAACCTACCGGCATCAGAGTCAGTGCTTCAATCCAGCCAGGGATCACGCCATTAACCGGGAATTCAGCGGGTTCACCACGAGCAACGGAGCTGTCAAACACGGTGCCGTCGATCAGTTTACCGGTGTAATGAACACGAACGCGGTCAGTACGTGCCGGAATTGCGCCTTCACCCTGGTTGATCACGCGGAATTGCAGGCCAGATTCGGTGCTGTTCACACCTTCTTTTTTGGCATTTTCTTCAAGATATTTCACACCTTCGGCAGCCATCACCTGGAAACGCTGACGACGAACGGCATCGGCGCGTTCGTGGATTTCACGCAGCGCGCGATGCACCACATCAACCGGAACAGCCGGATGTTTGCCTTCCAGCGCATCTGCAATACCAGCCACCAGCGCCTCCGGCAGCAGCCCTTGCAGGCCAGATTCACTCAGTTGTTGGCCTACCTGTAAACCAATGCCGTAGCTTGCTTGCGCTTCGATGGTGTCAAAAGTTGGGGTGGTCATCGTATTTCCTTTCTTAGGGTATAAAAGTAGCGGGCAGCATATCAGCCACACTTCTTTGGGTAAAACTTTGTCGCAGGAATGATGACAAATCCCGGGGAAAAAGAAACAATAGCAATATCCCGTATGAATATAATAAAGGCGGGTTTACCACGGACATCATAGCGTTAGCTTATTCATAGGCTATGATTGAGGAACAAGACGCGGAGCAGGAGGAAACCATGCCCGGGCGCTTTGAACTAAAACCAACCCTGGAGAAAGTCTGGCACGCGCCGGACAATTTTCGCTTCATGGACCCGCTGCCGCCGATGCATCGTCGGGGGATCATTATTGCCGCCATTATATTGGTGGTCGGATTTCTGCTTCCATCTGATGATACGCCCAACGCGCCGGTGGTGACGCGTGAAGCGCAGTTAGATATTCAATCGCAATCACAACCGCCGACAGAAGAACAGCTGCGGGCGCAATTAGTCACACCACAAAATGATCCTGATCAGGTGGCTCCGGTCGCTCCAGAACCTATACAGGAAGGCCAGCCAGAAGAACAGCCGCAAACTACCCAAACACAACCATTCCAGCCAGATAGCGGAATTGATAATCAATGGCGCTCTTACCGTGTCGAACCCGGTAAAACGATGGCGCAGCTGTTCCGCGACCACGGACTGCCCGCTACCGATGTCTATGCAATGGCGCAGGTAGAAGGCGCGGGTAAGCCGCTGAGTAATTTGCAAAACGGGCAAATGGTGAAAATCCGCCAGAACGCCAGCGGCGTGGTGACGGGCTTAACCATTGATACGGGGAATAATCAACAGGTCCTGTTCACCCGCCAGCCGGATGGCAGTTTTATTCGTGCGCGGTAGATGAAGGGTCAACCAAAAGCCAGCTAAGGATTGTCTCTTTGATGACCTTACGTCTGGCTTCCAGTGCCTGGGGGGAAACCATACTGATATGATAAACCAGGCCAAGCGTATGCTGGTTGATCAAATAATATCCGCCAAGCGCAGCAATATTAATATTCACCTGCAATGGGTCGATATCTGGCTTAAAAATATTGTGTTTCTTCCCTTCATCCAATAAGGATTCCATTAACTGCAAGTGCGCATGGTTAATTTCTAAGAGACGCTGTGATTTTGCATAATGCACACCTTTACTTTGATTTTCACTATGCACAATTTTTAAAAACCAGGGATTAGTAATATAATAATCCCATGTAAAATCAATAATTTTCTCAATGGCTTTTTGTGGCGGAAGATCTGAGAAATCAAGGGCCTTTTCTTTTTGTCGAATATCGTTCCAGGTATATTCCAGTACTTCAATAAATAAATTTTCTTTATTACCAAAGTGATGATAAACCGTCTGTTTACTACACCCCGCAGCCTTAACAATATTATCGACCCTGGCCCCTTCATAACCATATTCGGCAAATTCATTAACCGCGCATAACAGCAGCTTTTCCTTCAGGCTCTGTACGTTGCTGGTATCAAGATACATAACGCTTCCCCACGACCTCTTCAAGATAACTATCTTAACCCGATTAATTAGAAGCTCCAGTAAAAAGGATAAAAACTTGTACTTTCATCAAGTTATCAAATGTCCTGTGATCACTATCGCATATCAACCAACCAGATGGTTGATCTTTCTTGCGGCACGTCGCAAGCTAATTGTCACTTAGAAAACAATATTCAAAAAAAGAGAGCTATTGTATGAAATCCACTCGTCCTGTTGCCGTGATTACCGGAGCCGCTCGTGGTATTGGAAAGGGCTGTGCGCTGGAGCTTGCTCGTGGCGGATTTAACCTGCTGATTAACGATCTTCCCGATGCCGACAGCGTAGAAAAACTGCATATCACACAACAAGAATGTATAGCTGAAGGCGTGGAAGTGATTTGCTTCCCTGCCGATGTCGGCGATCTCTCCTTGCATGAAGAGATGCTCGACGCGGCGCAAAACCTGTGGGGACGTCTGGACTGCCTGCTCAACAACGCAGGCATTTCAGTGAAAAAACGCGGTGACCTCCTCGACCTCGAACCAGACAGCTTCGATCAAAACATTGCCATTAACACCCGCGCGCCGTTCTTCCTTGCTCAGGCATTCAGTAAGCGCTTACTGGCACAGCCGAAACCGGAAGCGGAGCTGCCGCACCGCTCGATTATTTTCGTCAGTTCCATCAACGCCATCATGCTGGCGATGAATCGCGGCGAATACACCATTGCCAAAACCGCCGTTTCTGCCGCTGCTCGTCTGTTTGCTGCTCGCCTTTGTAATGAACAAATTGGCGTTTATGAAGTGCGCCCTGGTCTCATCAAAACCGATATGACTATTCCAGCAACGGCTTATTACGACGAACTGATTGCCAAAGGTCTGGTGCCGTGGGGACGTTGGGGTTATCCGGCTGATATTGCTTCCACCGTCCGCGCGATGGCGGAAGGTAAACTGATTTACACCTGTGGTCAAGCGGTCGCCATCGACGGCGGCTTAAGTATGCCGCGCTTCTGAGGCTGAATCATGAGAGATCTGTTACAACGCCCGGATTTATTCAGTATCAATACCGCGACACTGGGCTATAAAACGCCGCTACCCGCCATTATTGATGCCTGCGCCGCACGCGGTATTGGCGCAATTGCCCCCTGGCGCAGGGAGTTGCAGGGTGAAGATCTCCAGCAAATCGCCCGCCAGCTTGCCGCCAGTAACATGAGCGTTTCCGGTTTGTGCCGTAGCACTTACTACACCGCGCCGACACTGGCGGAACGCAAACTGGCGATTGATGATAACCGCCGGGCGCTGGACGACGCAGCGGTCCTTAACGCCGCCTGTTATATGCAGGTGGTTGGCGGGTTACCGCAGGGAACAAAAGATTTGTACGAAGCGCGGGAACAAGTAAAACAAGGGATTCGCCAGTTGCTGCCACATTCGAAAGATGTCGGCGTGCCAATTGCGCTGGAGCCGCTGCACCCGATGACTGCTGCCGACCGCTCTTGCCTGTGCACGTTACGTCAGGCGCTGGACTGGTGTGATGAACTCGATCCCGATGGTGAGTTTGGCCTCGGCGTGGCGGTGGATGTTTATCACGTCTGGTGGGATCCGGAGCTCGCCAGTCAGATCCTGCGTGCCGGAAAACGCATCCTCGCGTTTCATGTTTCCGACTGGTTAGTACCGACCACCGATCTGGTCAATGACCGGGGAATGCCGGGAGATGGCGTCATCAATATTCCGTCAATTCGTCGGCTGGTTGAAAACGCCGGATTTAATGGCGCTATAGAACTGGAAATATTCTCGCCTTACTGGTGGCAGAAAGATATTAACAGCACGCTGGATATTAGCGTCGATCGCATCGCGCATTATTGTTAAGGAATGATCATGAGTGACCAACCCGTTCTGTTCAGCAGAGCGGCGGCTTCTTGCCGCCTGACATTGAACCGTGAAGATAAATGTCATGCTATTAATGAAGAAATGATCGAATCTCTCGACCATTATTTAAATGAAATTGAAAACGACACCACATTACGATTAGTCGAATTAACGGCAACCGGCGATAAATTCTTTTGTGCGGGTGGCGATATTAAATCGTGGTCGGCCTATTCGCCATTAGATATGGGCAGAAAATGGATTAAACGCGGTAATGACGTTTTTAATCGCCTGCGAAACTTACCCCAATTAACCGTTGCGAATCTCAACGGTCATACCATCGGCGGTGGTATTGAACTGGCCTTGTGCTGCGATATTCGTATTGCCCGCCCCGGCGCGAAATTCTCTAACCCGGAAGTGATGCTCGGCATGGTGCCTGGCTGGATGGGCATTGAACGTGTGCTTAATCAGGTTGGTCCGGTGGTCGGTCGCCAGATGCTGATGCTGGGTAAACGCCTGACGGCGCAGGAAGCCCAGGCGGCGAATTTAATTGATGAAGTGGTAGAAAAAGAACAGGTGGAAAGCTGGATGGCGAACCAGTTAGCGCAGCTGGAAAAATGCGGTCCGGTGGCACTGGCGCATATTAAGCAACTGATTCTGGCACTGGAAAATAAACATGCCGATTACCCGCACCAGCTACTGGCCGGATTAATGTCTGCCACTCAGGATTGCCAGCAGGCGACGCGCGCCTTTGCCGAAAAAAGTAGCGTGAGCTTCCATAATCAATAAGGAAATTGTATGCGTAAGATAACAACCGCCGAGGCACTGGCGGCGCAAATTCAGGACGGTGCGACTATTGCTATTAGCGGTAACGGCGGCGGTATGGTAGAAGCCGACCATATTCTGGCTGCTATTGAAGCGCGTTTCCTGCAAACCGGACACCCTCGCGACCTGACGCTAATCCACTCGCTGGGTATTGGCGATCGCGACTGCAAAGGCACTAATCGTTTTGCGCACGCAGAGATGCTCAAACGCATTATTGCCGGGCACTTTACCTGGTCGCCCAAAATGCAGGCGCTGGTAAAAAATAACACGATTGAAGCCTACTGCTTTCCTGGTGGCGTGATTCAGGCACTGCTACGGGAGATCGGCGCCGGACGTCCGGGGCTTTTTACCCACGTTGGGCTGGGATCGTTTGTTGATCCACGCAATGGCGGCGGTAAGTCGAATGAATGCACTACCGACGACCTGGTAGAACTGATTGAAATCGACGGTGAAACCAAACTTCGTTATCGCCCTTTCAAAGTGGATTACGCGATTTTGCGTGGCACTTATGCCGATCCTCGAGGCAACGTCAGCCTTGAAGAAGAAGCGATTGATATGGATAGCTATTCCATGGCGCTGGCAGCACACAACAGCGGCGGCAAAGTGTTCGTACAGGTACGCGATGTGCTGGAAGCTGGCGCGATTGAACCACGCCGGGTCAAATTACCGGGCATTCTGGTTGATGGCATCGTTGAACACCGCGAACAACCGCAAACCTATCTTGGCGGTTACGACCTGACCATTAGCGGTCAACATCGCCGTCTGAGTTCTAACGACGCTATTGAACTGGTTAGTCATCCGGTGCGCCGCCTGATTGCCCGTCGGGCAGCACGCGAACTGGTGGCTGGCGCTTCAACCAACTTTGGCTTTGGTATTCCTGGCGGTATTCCAGGCGTAGCGCTGCGCGAAGGCGTTCCTTACCAAAGTTTATGGCTGAGCGTCGAGCAAGGCGTACATAACGGCATGATGCTTGATGATGCTCTGTTTGGTTGTGCCCGCAACGCCGATGCCATTATTCCATCACTCGATCAATTTGAGTTCTACAGTGGCGGAGGGATCGATATCACCTTCCTCGGCATGGGAGAGATGGATCAGTACGGTAACGTCAACGTCTCCCATCTCAATGGCAATCTCATTGGCCCCGGCGGTTTTCTCGAAATTGCGCAAAACGCCCGTAAAGTGGTGTTCTGCGGCACGTTCGACGCCAAAGGTAGCAAGATTGATGTAACGCCAGATGGCTTGCATATCGCCCAGTCAGGTCAAATCCCTAAACTGGTTACCCAGGTGGAAAAAATCACTTTTAGCGCCGCCTACGCACAGCAAAGTGGTCAGGAAGTGTTGTATATCACTGAACGCGCAGTATTCCAGTTAACGGCAGAAGGCGTTGAATTAATTGAAATCGCACCGAGTGTGGAGATTGAGCGCGACATTCTGCCGTATATGGCCTTCCGTCCAATTATCAAGCATCCACGCCTGATGGAAAGTAGCCTGTTTACGCCGATGGAGGATGCATGAGTCAGCTTGATGACACCATCCTTGATGCGCTGACGCACGTTACTTTCCCAAAGGGTTTTGCACAGGCAGAGCCCGCATGGGTTGTCACGGTAGACGGTGTTGATTACCCACTCTGGCAAACAGATGCCCTGGTAGTCGGCAGTGGTGCAGCCGGGCTGCGTGCAGCTGTGGAACTTAAACGCCGCCAGCAAAATGTGCTGATCGCCACTGCCGGGTTATATATGGGGACGTCGGCATGTTCTGGTTCCGATAAACAGACACTGTTTACCGCCGCTACCGCGGGCAACGGCGACAACTTCACCAAACTGGCAGAGGCACTGGCGAGCGGTGGGGCGATGGATCACGACACCGCTTATGTCGAAGCGGTAGGTTCTCTGCACACTCTTGGCGGGTTGCAATATCTTGGTCTGGAATTACCGGAAGATCGCTATGGCGCGATTCTTCGTTATCAAACCGACCATGACGAAGCCGGGCGTGCAACCTCGTGTGGGCCGCGGACCTCAAGGTTAATGGTGAAAGTGCTGTTGGAAGAAGTACAGCGCCTCGCCATTCCAGTGTTGACCAGTGCAACAGTGATTAAACTGCTGCATCAGCGTGACGAAAACGGCGAAGACCGTGTGGCGGGGGCAATCCTCGCGACCGGTCATCGCGCCCATAACCCTTGGGGGCTGGCAATTGTGACTGCGCCCAATGTGGTACTGGCAACAGGAGGGCCTGGCGAGCTTTATCGCGACAGTGTGTACCCACACAAATGTTTTGGCTCGCTGGGGCTGGCGCTGGAGGAAGGCCTGACGCTAACCAATCTGACCGAAAGCCAGTTTGGTATAGGCACGCCGCGCAGCACGTTTCCGTGGAATTTATCCGGCACCTATGTACAGGTGATCCCGTATATCTATTCCGTGGATGCTGAGGGTAACGAGTATAACTTCCTCGCGGATTACTATCGCACCACCCAGGAGCTGGCTTCAAACATTTTCCGTAAAGGCTATCAGTGGCCGTTCCACGCCACTCGGGTGATGGATTTTGGCTCCAGCTTGTTAGATATGGCAGTAGCGCAAGAGCAGCAATCAGGGCGTCAGGTATTTATGGATTTCAATCGCAATCCTGAACCTGTGCCGGGTGACCTGCCATTCTCATTAGAGCGACTGGACGACGACGTTCGCGCGTATCTGGAAAATAACGACGCTCTGGCACCATCGCCCATCGAACGACTGCAACGAATGAATCCGCTGTCTATCTCGCTGTATAAGATGCACGGTTACGATCTCACCACGCAGCCATTGCAGTTTGCCATGAATAATCAGCACATGAATGGCGGCATTGAAGTGGATATCTGGGGACAAACATCCCTGCCCGGTTGTTTTGCCGTGGGGGAAGTTGCTGGCACACACGGCGTCACTCGCCCTGGTGGTGCGGCATTGAATGCCGGGCAGGTTTTTGCTGTTCGTCTGGCACGTTTTATTGGTTGCACGCAAAAACGTAATATTGATGGAGATATAGCACAGCTGGTAGCTCAGGCACTGGCTTCTATAAGAGAGATCATTACTCAGGCGCACGATAACGGGACCGGGATGCCGTTGTCGGTTGTGAGAGAAAAAATTCAGGCACGAATGTCTGACCATGCGGGATTTATTTGCCATGCCGATAAAGTCCGACGCGCCACTCGTGATGCCCTGCTATTGAACGAATTTGTCCAACGGCATGGATTGGCTATCAAACATGTGGGCGAAGTTGCCGAGCTGTTTATGTGGCGGCATATGGCGCTGACCTCTGCCGCCGTCTTAACTCAACTGACACATTATATTGATGCTGGTGGTGGCAGTCGTGGGGCACGGATAGTTATTGATCCACAAGGCAAATGCCTACCACAAACTCGTCGCGGCGCAAAAGAAGAATGGCGTTTTCGCTCTGAACGTGCTGAAGACAAAAATCACAGATTAACGATTCAATATTCGCAAGGTTCTTTTATTACCGAAGTGAAGTCTTTACGTATGCAACCGTGTATTAACGGTATTTACTTTGAAAAAAACTGGCCAGACTTTTTAAATGGAGAAATTTACACACAATAATTTTCAATATTTCCTCTGTACCTGATTTTTATTACCTATTACACGGAAACACCAACAACCAGGGTTTATTAATATAATTAAAAGGTTTAAACATGAATAAAATAAAGAATTACCGGTGGCATATGATTGCCCTCGTATGCTTTATCACTGTAATCAATTATCTGGACAGAACGGCATTAGGTATTGCGGCTCCAACGATTATGGAGACAACCGGAATAACTAAAGAGCAATATTCATGGATTGTCAGTGCATTCCAGTTGGCCTATACATTAGGGCAACCGGTAATGGGCTTCTTTATTGATACCGTGGGTCTGAAGTTAAGTTTTGCGATATGTGCCGCAATTTGGGGCCTGGCGACAATGGGCCATGCACTCACCGGAACGTGGTCTGGTCTGGCATTTATGCGCGCCCTGATGGGTTTCAGCGAAGCGTCGGCAATTCCGGCGGGTGTAAAAACCGCATCAACATGGTTCCCGGCAAAAGAGCGTGGCGTGGCGACAGGTGTTTTCAATATGGGCACCTCACTCGGCGCGATGCTTGCTCCACCGTTGATTGCCTGGTGCATTATGTTTCATAGCTGGCAATTTGCGTTTATTGTTTCAGGTAGCCTTGCTTTGCTCGCGGCTTTATTTTGGTTCTTTTGTTATAAAGATCCGAAAGATGCCAAACGCCTTTCTGATGAAGAGCGCCACTATATTGAATCAGGACAAGAACAGCATCTTAAAACAGATAAGAAAGAAAAAACGTCAATCAAGCATATCCTCAGCCAACGTAATTTCTGGGGGATTGGCATCGCGCGTTTTCTCGCAGACCCGGCATGGGGAACCATTAACTTCTGGGTGCCGATTTTCTTCGTCGAAACGCTGCATTTTAGCCTGAAAGAAATTGCCATGTTCGTCTGGCTGCCTTTCCTGCTGGGCGATCTCGGCTGTTTAGCCAGTGGTTTTGTCGCGAAGTTCTTCCACGATCGCGGCGTGAGTTTAATTAACTCACGAAGAATTACCTTCACTATTGCAGCCGTCATTATGATGACGATTGGCCTGGTGAGTATTGTCGAAAATCCCTACATTGCCGTATTACTGATTAGTATTGGCGCGTTCTCGCATCAATGTCTTTCTACTGTAGCAGCAACTCTGGGTGGCGATCTGTTCAAAAAAGACGAAGTAGCTACCGCAGTGGGTATGGCAGGAGCCTGTGCGTGGAGCGGTCAGTTGATTTTCAACCTGTTTATCGGGGCATTCGTTCACATTATCGGCTTCGCGCCGTTCTTTATTGCCCTGGCTTTCTTTGACATTATTGGCGCCATTGCGCTGTGGACGCTTATCAAAGTTAAAGATGAAGAACCGCAAGTACAGTTAGCGACAAGCTAATTAATAGATATCAGAGCGTTATACTACCAGTTGTAACGCTTTCGCTATAAAGCAAAACGCCGACCAATGGTCGGCGTTTTTACGTCTCGTTGAATAACGAATTATTCAGCTACTACGTTTACGATCACTTTCGCGAATACTTCGCTGTGAACCTGGAAGCTCACTTCGTGTTCGCCAGTGGTACGCAGAACGCCGTTCGGCAGACGAACTTCGCTCTTAGCCACTTCAACGCCAGCTGCAGTTACAGCGTCAGCGATGTCGCGAGTACCGATGGAACCGAACAGTTTACCTTCGTCGCCAGCTTTAGACGCGATGGTAACAGTTTCCAGTGCATTGATTTTCTCAGCGCGAGCATTAGCAGCTGCCAGAACTTCAGCCAGTTTAGCTTCCAGTTCAGCGCGACGTGCTTCGAAGAATTCAATGTTTTTCTTGGTAGCTGGAACAGCTTTACCCTGCGGTACCAGGAAGTTACGAGCATAGCCCGCTTTAACGTTTACCTGATCACCCAGGCTACCCAGGTTTGCTACTTTATCAAGCAGAATAACTTGCATTACCTTATCCTCTCAAAGTCGTATTAATGGACCGTGACCGATTACTGATGGCGATCAGTGTACGGCAGCAGGGACAGGTAGCGAGCGCGTTTGATAGCGCGAGCCAGCTGACGCTGGTATTTTGCACGGGTACCGGTGATACGGCTTGGGACAATCTTACCGCTTTCGGTGATGTAGTTTTTCAGCGTAGCGATATCTTTATAGTCGATCTCTTGAACGCCTTCCGCGGTGAAACGGCAGAACTTGCGACGACGGAAATAACGTGCCATATGGCTAGTCTCCAGAATCTATCAATTCAATCTGCTCGGCATGCAAAACCATTTTGCTCAGTCCGTTCTTTGCCTTGTGGCATGAAATGAACCCCTGAACGGTTATGCGACTGCCGACCGTTATACTGTGAGTAATGGCCTGGTTTTCGTGTCCGCTAACAATAACGGGCATTTGACACCATGCCTGCCGGTGAAAACCGGCTTCCTCCTGCACAGAACGATGCTCAAGCACGAACTGGCAGTGAGGAATTCCTGATGGACTGACCTTTCGAAGGGGAGTCCTGCACACGGTGCCGGACAACACCAGACGGTTGGTCATCAGAAATTACTCTTCAGAATCCCCAGCTTCAGCATCATCAGCGGTTTCGTTTGCGAAATCATCGCGACGCTCACGGCGCTCGTCTTTCGCTTTAACCATTGGAGATGCTTCGGTAACAGCGTGCTTGGTACGCATAACCATGCTGCGGATAACGGCATCGTTGAAGCGGAAGGTAGTTTCCAGCTCATCGATCACTTCCTGCGGAGCTTCAACGTTCATCAGAACGTAGTGTGCTTTGTGCAGTTTGTTGATCGGGTAAGCCAGCTGACGGCGGCCCCAGTCTTCCAGACGGTGGATCTTGCCTTCTGCACCAGTGATGGCAGCAGTGTAGCGCTCGATCATGCCCGGAACCTGTTCGCTCTGGTCAGGATGGACCATAAAAACGATTTCGTAATGACGCATCGAATTGCTCCTTACGGATTATTCAGCCTCCTGTCTGGGTCAGCCGAATCCCGGGGAGGCAAGGAACGTGTTAAAGGTCGGCTGAAAAATGACGCGTTATAGTACTGACATACCCCGCTAAACTCAAGGGCGGAGCAGAAATAAATCTCCCCTTTCGCAAATAACCTCTAAACCGCTGATTTGAAGTTCATCACATTCCGTCACAGTGTTTTTTCGAACAACTGCATCAGAAATGGTCACCATCAACTTCTTTATCATTGATTAAAATTAAATCAGAAGATCATCACAGAGGAGAGCACACAAAGTCAGCCGTCGAGGAGGTATCTATGTTCAGTCGAGTTTTAGCCCTTCTGGCTGTGCTTTTGCTAAGTGCAAATACATGGGCAGCCATTGAAATTAATAACCACCAGGCCAGAAATATGGACGATGTGCAAAGCTTAGGCGTGATTTATATCAATCATAATTTCGCCACTGAAAGCGAAGCACGTCAGGCATTAAATGAAGAAACAGATGCGCAAGGCGCAACGTACTACCACGTAATTCTGATGCGGGAACCGGGGAGTAACGGCAATATGCACGCCAGCGCGGATATTTATCGCTAGCACCAGGTATAACCAACGAAACATTGCCATAGTTTGCTTTGCCCCCTTCGCAGGGGGCTTTTTTTGAAAAACGGCTGCGGAATTAGACCAGTTATCTCCCGAGGAAGGAAATTTCCGCAGCGCGTGTTTTACTTCTGCCCGTAATAAGCGTTAGGGCCGTGCTTACGCATGAAGTGTTTATTCATCAGGAAGCTGTCGATGTGATTGAGTTGTGGATTAATACTGCGCGCAATCCACGCCATTTTCGCCACTTCTTCCATCACTACCGCGTTATGCACCGCGTCGTGGGCATCTTTCCCCCAGGCGAACGGTCCGTGCTGATACACCACAATTCCCGGCGTATGCAGCGGCTCGGCGTTGCCCAGCGTTTCGATAATCACTTTGCCAGTGTTCAGTTCATACTCACCCTGCACCTCTTCTTCGCTTAATCCACGCGTACACGGGATATCACCAAAGAAGTAGTCAGCGTGCGTGGTGCCTAACGCCGGGATCGCCAGCCCCGCCTGCGCCCATGCGGTGGCATGAGTGGAGTGGGTATGGACAATGCCGCCAAGCGACGGGTAACGACGGTAGAGTTCGAGATGCGTCGCAGTGTCGGAAGATGGGCGATACTCCCCTTCCACCACCTTGCCGCTCATATCAACCACCACCATATCGGCCGCTTTCATGGTTTCGTAGGCAACGCCGCTGGGCTTGATCACCACCAGCCCGCGTTCGCGGTCGATAGCGCTGACGTTGCCCCAGGTAAAGGTCACCAGCCCGTAGCGCGGCAGCTCCATGTTGGCTTCAAATACCTGCTGTTTTAGCTTTTGCATTATGCCGCCTCCACCATGCCCGCTTTCGCCATGCGCGCTTTCACCCAATCACGCGCTTTCGCCACTTCTGCCGCCGGGTCTTCCGCCGTTTCGCTCCACATCTCAATCAGGTACGGCCCGCAATAGCCACTCTGTTTGAGCGTTTCGAAACAACGTTCGAAATCCACTACACCTTCGCCAAACGGCACGTTTTTGAAGACGCCAGGTTTGGTGTCTTTCACATGTACTGCGACGATATGCCCGATTCCGGCCTGCAACTCCATCTGCACATCGTTGTCCCACGCCGACAGGTTGCCGATATCCGGGTAGAGCTGGAACCACGGATTGTTGAGATAGTGCGCGTAGCCCAGCGCCTTGCTGATGGAGTTCATCAACGGATAATCCATGATCTCCATCGCCAGCGTCACCTGCGCGCGGCTTGCCATCTCAACGCTCTCTTTCAGGCCGTCACGAAAACGACGACGCGTTTCGTTATTGGCTTCCTGATAGTAAACGTCATAGCCCGCCAGCTGGATCACGCGAATGCCGACGTCCTGAGCGAACTGGATAGCTTTACGCATAATCTCCAGCCCCTGCGCCCGCACCGCGTCATCTTCGCTACCCAGCGGGAAACGACGATGAGCAGAAAGGCACATTGACGGTACGCGTACGCCGGTTTCAACAATCGCGTTCACCAGCGCCAGACGCTGATCGCGGCTCCAGTCGAGGCGCGACAGGCGCTCGTCCGTTTCATCTACCGACATCTCGACAAAATCGAAGCCCAACGTTTTTGCCAGTTGCAGGCGTTCCAGCCAGCACTCCCCGGCGGGGAGCGCTTTTTCATAGATGCCAAGCGGGATTTGTTTGGACAACATATCCGCTCCTTAGCCCCACAGTTCGGCGATGGAACGTTTGAACTGACGTGCGGCTTCCACCGGAGAAGCGGCATCACGGATACTACGGCCCGCGATAAAGACGTGAATCGGAATGCCTTTGAACAGTGGCAGATCTTCCAGCGCCAGGCCACCAGTGACGGTCACTTTGAAGCCCATATCGGAAAGACGTTTGATCGCGGTAATGTCCGCTTCGCCCCACGCCACGCCTGCGGCCTGCGCGTCACGGCTGCGGTGATAAACCACCTGCTGAATGCCTGCGTCGCGCCACTGCTGCGCCTGTTCCCAGGTCCAGTAGCCGGTCAGTTCAATCTGCACGTCGCCGTTAAACTCTTTTGCTACGTCCAGCGCGCCTTTGGCGGTGTTGATATCCGCACAGCAAATTACCGTCACCCAGTCAGCATTGGCTTCGAAGCACATACGAGAAAGAATTTTGCCCGCATCGGCAATTTTGGCGTCTGCGAGTACGATTTTGTGCGGGTAAAGCGCTTTCAGATCGCGAACCGCACGCACGCCTTCGCCCACGCACAGAATGGTGCCCACTTCGATAATGTCGACTTCTTCGGCAATCAGGCGAGTGGTTTCGTAGGCGCTATCCATAGTCTGGTTGTCCAGCGCGACTTGCAACATCGGTAATGACATCTTCAATTCCTTCTTAAGCTGCCGCGTTGGTGCGGTCAATGAGATCCAGTACTTCCTGCTCGGTACGGCAGGCACGTAAACGGTCGAAATTTTCTTCATCTTCAAACAGATTGACGATCTGCATGATGCCTACTTCCTGGTGCGTGTTGGCATCGACCGCCGCCATGGTGATGAGGATATCCACAGGGTCATTATCTTCGTGGTTGAACTCCAGCGGCTTTTTCAGCGTCACTAGCGCAAAACCGGTTTTCTTAACGCCCTCTTCCGGGCGACCGTGCGGCATTGCCAGGCCTGGTGCGAGCACAAAGTACGGACCGTGCTGTTCAACCGCATCCAGAATCGCCTGGTAGTAACGCGGCTCGACAACATCCGCCGCCACCAGCAGGTCAACGCCGATTTTCACTGCGTCCTGCCATGTCTCTGCTTCAGCCTGCAGGCGGATGGATTTATTCTCCGCCAGCGAATCACGTAATTTCATGGCGCGTCCTTACTTCACGTCCTGCGGGAAATGCTCTTTGATCACTTCCAGCAGTTTCGGGCCAAAGTCGGCAGGAGAGAGCATGTTGCGCACGCCGACCACGTATTTGTTGCCGGTCACGGTGATTTCGCCCGCAATGTGCGTAGAAGCGATGATGATATCCGCGCCGCTCAACTCGCTTTTGTATTCGCCAACCGCGCAGCTGTTTACCGTGTGGTCAATGTTTGATTGGGTTAAAAACTGGTCCACTTTCATCTTCATGATCATGGAACTGCCTTGTCCGTTGCCACACACAGCCAGAATACGTACGGTCATAATCAAAACTCCTTATTAAGCAGACTGTTCTGCCAGTTGTTTTTCTGCATCTTCTTCTGCGCGCAGTGCGCGGCCAGCGAAGAACATATAAGCCAGTGCAATTACAATGATGACAGCCATAAAGGCGATACCGATGGAGAAGAAGCCCTGCATCATCGGCGGTGCCAGAATCGACCAGTCCGCCATACCCATCCAGGCACTCATACCGGTAAGTTTCACCGCCCAGACGCAACCAAAGATTTCGATCATCCCCATCACCAGACAAATCTTCAGCGCCGCACGCCAGCCGCCGAAGTGGTTAGCGAACACGCCGATGGTGGCGTTGGAGAAGAACATCGGGATAAAGCCGGGAATAATCAGGATCGAGGAGCCGCAGGCGACCAGGATGCCAACCGCAATCAGCTGACCGATGGTGCCCCACATAAAGCCCCAAACCACGGCGTTCGGCGCGAAGCTATAGATAGCCGCACAGTCAATCGCCAGAACCGCACCTGGGATCAGGCGCTGAGAGATACCGTTAAACGCTTCAGAGAGTTCCGCCACAAACATGCGCACGCCCTGAGTGATGATGAAGATCGCCACCGCGAAGGAGAAACCGGTTTGCAGGATGTAGACCGTCCAGTTCACTTTGCCTGCCATCGTCTGCACGGTGTCGATACCGAAGGAGAGCAGAATGGCGCCAAAGAAGATGGTCATGACAATCGCCGTGGAGACGATGTTGTCGTGGAAAATGTTCAGCCAGCCAGGCAGTTTGAGATCTTCAACGCTCTCCTCTTTTTTGCCCAGGAACGGCGCGACTTTATAAGCAATCCATGATGCAAACTGCTGCTGGTGACCGATGGAGAAACCGCAGCCATCCGTCACTTCCTGAGTCGGCTTGTACATCATATTGGAGGTAATGCCCCAGTAGAGCGAAACCAGAATCGCGGTGCAGATAATGGTCGTCCACATGGAATAGCCGAAAATAAACAACGTAACGGCAATCAGCCCCGCCTGCTGGAACATGATGTGACCAGTCAGCATGATGGTACGAATACCGGTAATGCGACGCAGCAGCACGTAACAGATGTTCAGTGCCAGCGCTAACAACACCGCGTAACCTACCCAGCTATAAGCATCGCCCATGCGTTCAATGGTTGCCATCATCGACGCGTAAGTATCTGAAATCGCACCGTTGATGCCGTAGACTTCCGACATTTTCGCCACCACCGGTTTGAAGGTACTGGTCAGGATGCCGGCCCCTGCCTGCAACAACATGAAACCAATAATGGTTTTTATCGTACCTTTGATAATAACGCTGACACTTTTGCGCAGCAGGATATAGCCCAGACAGGTCACAATACCCAGCAGTAACGGGGCATTGGTCATGACCTGGTTAAAAAACACGGTAAAGATGTTGTAGAGGATCTCCATAACGATCTCCTGAAGAAGAGGTAACCGGGTATTCCGCACACCCGGAATGTTGTGCACTCACTCTAATTTTCAAAAGTAATCACAACAAGATTATTTATGATTAAATGTGACGCGACCCGCAAATAATTCCACACGGATAGAGTGGGATTCACACAACGAAACAATTATTTATTTAAATTCATTTAGTTAATTTAACTACACATTCCATTAAATCTTTCCACACTCAAAATCAACAACAACTTCCCTGGCAAAAAGTCAAAAAATGGTCATTGCCTTCCTGAAAAAATAGTGTCAGGATTAATCAAAACCAATCACATATTGATTCGAATTGAACTATCATGAAGGTAAATGGCGATGAGTAAAGTGAAAAGTATCACCCGTGAATCCTGGATCCTGAGCACTTTCCCGGAGTGGGGTAGCTGGTTGAATGAAGAAATTGAACAAGAACAGGTCGCTCCTGGCACATTTGCGATGTGGTGGCTTGGCTGCACCGGGATCTGGTTAAAATCGGAAGGTGGCACCAACGTTTGCGTTGATTTCTGGTGCGGCACTGGCAAACAAAGTCACGGTAACCCGTTAATGAAACAGGGTCACCAAATGCAGCGCATGGCTGGCGTGAAAAAACTGCAGCCAAACCTGCGCACCACCCCGTTTGTTCTTGATCCGTTTGCGATTCGCCAGGTCGACGCGGTACTGGCGACTCACGATCACAACGATCATATCGACGTCAACGTCGCTGCTGCTGTGATGCAGAACTGTGCTGATGACGTACCGTTCATTGGACCGAAAACCTGTGTGGATTTGTGGATTGGCTGGGGCGTACCGAAAGAGCGTTGCATCGTGGTCAAACCGGGCGATGTTGTAAAAGTGAAAGACATTGAAATTCATGCGCTTGACGCTTTCGACCGTACTGCACTGATCACCCTGCCTGCCGATCAAAAAGCGGCTGGCGTACTGCCGGACGGCATGGACGATCGCGCGGTGAACTATCTGTTCAAAACGCCTGGCGGCTCCCTGTATCACAGCGGCGACTCCCACTACTCTAACTATTATGCGAAGCACGGTAACGAACATCAGATCGACGTGGCTTTAGGTTCATACGGCGAAAACCCGCGCGGTATCACCGACAAAATGACCAGCGCCGATATGCTGCGTATGGGTGAAGCCCTGAATGCGAAAGTGGTTATCCCGTTCCACCACGATATCTGGTCAAACTTCCAGGCCGATCCGCAAGAGATCCGCGTGCTGTGGGAGATGAAAAAAGATCGCCTGAAGTATGGCTTCAAGCCGTTTATCTGGCAGGTTGGCGGCAAATTTACCTGGCCGTTGGATAAAGACAACTTCGAGTACCACTATCCGCGTGGTTTCGATGATTGCTTCACTATTGAACCGGATCTGCCGTTCAAGTCATTCCTGTAATCTGTCGTTTATACCGGATAGCGTGGAGTAGTTCGCGCTATCCGGCGTAGTATTTCCTGGCTATTTCAAATATCATCTAAAAAAATCAAATTTTATCGGAATAGCTCATGACTGAAGCACAAAGACATCAAATCCTCCTGGAAATGCTCGCACAATTGGGCTTTGTGACCGTTGAGAAAGTCGTTGAGCGTCTGGGAATTTCGCCTGCCACTGCGCGACGCGATATCAATAAACTTGACGAAAGCGGCAAACTGAAAAAAGTGCGCAATGGCGCAGAAGCTATTACCCAACAGCGCCCGCGCTGGACGCCGATGAATCTGCATCAGGCGCAGAATCACGATGAAAAAGTACGTATCGCTAAAGCGGCCTCGCAGCTGGTTAATCCGGGCGAAAGCGTAGTCATCAACTGCGGCTCCACCGCGTTTCTGCTTGGGCGGGAAATGTGTGGCAAGCCAGTGCAAATCATCACTAATTATCTACCGCTGGCAAATTACCTGATCGATCAAGAACATGACAGCGTGATCATTATGGGCGGACAGTACAACAAAAGTCAGTCCATCACTTTAAGCCCGCAGGGCAGCGAAAACAGTCTCTATGCCGGGCACTGGATGTTTACCAGCGGCAAAGGACTGACAGCAGAAGGGTTGTATAAAACCGATATGCTGACGGCAATGGCAGAGCAGAAGATGCTGAGCGTGGTAGGGAAACTGGTGGTACTGGTTGATAGCAGTAAGATTGGCGAACGCGCGGGAATGCTTTTTAGCCGTGCCGATCAAATTGATATGCTGATCACCGGCAAAAATGCTAACCCGGAAATCCTGCAACAACTGGAAGCGCAAGGGGTCAGCATTCTGCGTGTTTAAAGATGCTGGCGGAAAAATGTCACTGCAGCATCTAACGCCTCAGGCGTAATGCGGTGACGCACGCCTGGCTGCCATGAACAGGTTAGCAGTTTATCCCGTCCCGTCTCGCTTAAGGCCTGCTGCAAACGTAGTGATTCGTCGGCAGGCACAACGTCATCGTCGAGGCCATGCCACAGCAGTAGAGGTCTGTCACTAAGTTGTTCCAGGTGGTTTGTCGCTTCCCACTCTGCCAGCGGCGCGACAATGTTATTGAATTCATTCTGCTGTGCTGTCGTTTCAGGTATCAGCGGTGGAAACAGTGAACGGGCGAGTGATGTAAAATAGCCCGATCCCATCATGCTGGCGGTACATCTCACCGTGGGGTGGCGAGCGGTAATCCCCAGTGCCGTCATCGCGCCCATCGACGCACCACCGACTGCCAGACGGTCATCAAGCAGCCACTTTTCTTCGGCTATTGCCGCACGTAAAGTAGTGAATTCCTGCATACTTTGTAGCAAGATTTGCCAGAATTGATTTAACCGCCGCGCTGCGTCGCCACTAAAACGACTACCGTGATCGGGCGCATCCGGCATGATCACCCGCAAACCAGCCTGCGCCAGCGCAACGGCAAAATAGCTATACACCAGACTGGACGAAGTAAAGCCGTGATAAAAAATCGCGCACGGTAACGGGGTATCTTTTTGTCCGACAGGATAAGCATGAAGAACGGGAATATCTGCCAGCTCGCGTGATTCTATTTCAATCATCTGTCTCTCCTTTTTGTCTGGTATGACATGAAGAAATCCTTAGCACAAGTTTCTGCTGGCGGTATTAGTTCATAATGTTGAGATGTGGGTTACGCTTTCGTCACGTTTTCATTCGAAAATCGCGTACCAGGTAACAATTCGGGAACATTCCCCCAAAGTTAAATTAATAAGGCACTACACTATGGTTAGCAGGAAACGTAATAGCGTTATTTACCGGTTTGCCAGTTTATTATTGGTGTTGATGTTAAGTGCCTGTAGCGCACTGCAAGGTACGCCACAGCCAGCACCGCCAGTAACGGACCATCCGCAAGAGATTCGCCGCGACCAGACGCAAGGGTTACAGCGAATAGGTAGCGTAAGCACGATGGTTCGGGGTTCTCCGGATGACGCATTAGCAGAAATCAAAGCGAAAGCTGTCGCTGCAAAAGCTGATTATTACGTTGTCGTCATGGTGGACGAAACCATCGTGACAGGACAGTGGTATTCACAAGCCATTTTGTACCGTAAATAAATCAGACAACTTACATAGTCAGCTTTACATTGCTTTGCGTCCCTATGCGTTTACCTGTGCACAATAAATTACCGGCTGGAAGCCTGGGCGTTTATTACCGCGATGGAATGCCCTGCAACATGTGGGGAAACGAAAAATGGAGCTGACGATGAAACAATTACTTGCCTCACCCTCGCTGCAATTAGTGACTTATCCTGCGAGCGCCACGGCACAGTCTGCAGAATTCGCCAGTGCTGACTGCGTGACGGGCCT
This sequence comes from Escherichia sp. XD33, assembly GCF_019375075.1. Classification (NCBI taxonomy): domain Bacteria; kingdom Pseudomonadati; phylum Pseudomonadota; class Gammaproteobacteria; order Enterobacterales; family Enterobacteriaceae; genus Escherichia; species Escherichia sp. XD33. Next base: position 67,231 of record NZ_JAENDM010000007.1, on the reverse strand, counting down.
GAATGAAATAGGTCAGATCTCAGTTAGCAATATTTCAGGGGATCCGCAGGACGTGGAACGTATCGTGGCGTTAAAGGCCGATGAACAAGGTGCGTCATGGTACCGCATTATTACCATGTACGAAGACCAGCAGCCTGATAACTGGCGCGTACAGGCGATACTGTATGCATGAGTGTCATCTACAGCAAATGAACAATGCCGGATGCGGCGCGAGCGCCTTGTCCGGCCTACAATTTTCACATATTTCATTTAGTTAATCGAAACCAGCGTCGCATCAGTCGTATACGCTTACACACACACTCCCCCCGTCGCCCGCAGCAATAAATCATTCTGGATCTGCTCTGACAACCGTACGCCGCCGCGCGTATCTAACATCACCTGACACCACGCCTGCGCCATTGGCGGAGAAGCATATTTCAACATTTGCGCACCGCAGCCCAGCAGGAATAGCTGATGAGTAATCTCTCGCCCCAGTTCTTCAGCTGGCTTACGCAGCTGCTGCTGTAAACGACGAACCGCGCGATCAAAATAGCGATCCTGCCCTTTCACTTCCACAAATGCTTCCGACAATAAGTCGTATACGCCCGCTTGCTTATTGAGAACGCGCAACACATCCAGGCACATAATATTGCCGGAACCTTCCCAAATACTGTTTACCGGCATCTCCCGGTAAAGCCGCGGCAGCTCGCTCTCCTCGCAATAACCAATGCCGCCCAGCACCTCCATCGCTTCGGCCACAAACGGCATACCTCTTTTGCAGATCACAAATTTTGCCGCAGGCGTAAATAAACGCGCCCACAGGGCTTCTTTGGCATCGGCACGCCGGTCCCACGCTCGCGCAAGACGAAACAGCAACGCCGTTTGCCCTTCAAGCTGAAGTGCCATGCGACTTAAGACATGACGCATAAGGGGCTGTTGGATCAATGGATTACCAAAAACATGGCGTTGATGTGCATGATAAATCGCCAGCGAAAATGCACGGCGCATCATGGCATGGCTACCCAGGGCGCAATCAAAACGCGTCATCCCACCCATTTTCAGGATCAGACGAATTCCTTCCCCTTCCTGCCCCAACAACCAACCAATGGCATCCTGAAACTCCACTTCGCAACTGGCGTTAGAGCGATTACCCAGCTTATCTTTCAGCCGCTCGAGGCGAATCGCGTTGCGTTGCCCGTCAGGCAAAAAGCGCGGCACAAAAAAGCAGGACAGACCACCCGCGGTCTGCGCCAGCACCAGATGCGCATCGCTTTGCGGAACCGAGAAAAACCATTTATGCCCCACCAGCCGATAAGAGCCATCTTCCAGACGCTCTGCACGGGTGGTGTTGCTCATAACATCGGAACCGCCCTGCTTTTCCGTCATTCCCATGCCAATCAACAAACCGCGTTTTTGCCCACCTGGCAATAAGTGAGAATCGTAGCGATCGCTCAATAGCGGCGTGGTCCAGTCCTGAAACGGCGCGGGTAACATCTGTAACAACAATGGCGTGGCGGCAAAGGTCATGGTTATCGGACATAACGACCCTGCCTCAACCTGCGCATGTAACATAAAACGCGCCGCGCGCGCCACAAATGCGCCGGAGCGAGCGTCTTCTTCCCAGGCAAGATTGTGCACCCGATTGGTACATAGCGCCTGCATCAGCAGGTGCCAGGCGGGGTGAAAACGCACATCGTCCAGACGGCGTCCTTGCGCATCGTAGCGCAATAATTCAGGCGGATTCACATTCGCCAGCCGCCCCAGTTCAAGGGATTCAGCCGTTCCTAACTGCTGACCAATACTGGCTAGAAAATCGCTATCCCAGCCAGCACCTTCACGCGTTACCGCTTCGCAGAGCGCGCCATCAGACAGGTATAAGTTGCTGTTATTTAATGGTATAGGTTGATTAAAAACGGTGTGAGTTTGCCAGTGCACTGTGTCTCCCTCCATCAATGGCAGTCACCATTAGTATGGTCACTGCCATGGATTCATGACAGAAAGAGATTGCTAAAACATTCTTATCCAGCAATGTAATGCGGAACGAAACGTGAGGTGTCTTTGGTGATCAGTGTGTTATCTTCACGGATCCCCATTCCGCACGCTTCATCATCGACAATCCAGCTACCGATGAGTGTGTAGCTATCGCCAAACCGCGGCAGAGGTTGAAACGCCTGGTAGATCATCGGTTCATCGGCGTAATCACCATCAGCGTGGTCAACGACGTTATTCTGGCCGTCGAAAATGGTGACATTTCCGCCTTCGCGCGAGTAGAGCGGTTTACGCACATAGCTTTCGCCAGCGGCAATCTGCGATTTTTCACCCTCAAACCAGGATGCAAGAAGGTTAGGATGACCAGGGAAGAAGCGCCAAAGCAGCGGCATTAGCCCTTTATTACTCAAGATACTTTTCCATAACGGCTCCACCCATTGCTCGCGACGCTTGCGCAGCAGCGGACCGTTATCGTCACGCATCATCCACTCCAGCGGATACAGCTTAAATGCACGCTGGATGACATTATCATCAAGATCGGTCAGTACGCCGCCGACGCCCAAACCGAGATCTTCAATGTAGATAAACCGCGACTCCTGCCCTGCCTGCTGGGCGCAGTCCTGCAAGTACAGCACGGTACTCCTGTCTTCATCGGTGTCCTGACAGCAGCAAAAATAAAACGGTTCCCGACTGTAAAGCTCGCTAAAGCGTGAAATCAGGCGTTCCTGAATAGCATTGTACTGATCGGCATCACGCGGAATAATGCCGCTGCGCCGGGCATCCTCCAGCCACAGCCACTGGAAATAAGCCGACTCGTACAATGAAGTTGGCGTATCGGCGTTGTACTCCAGCAGCTTCACCGGCGCATTGCCACACCAGGCAAAATCCATCCGTCCATACAGCGAAGGATCGCGGGCGCGCCAGCTTTCAGCGATCACATCCCAGTACAACGGCGGGATCGCCAGTTGCGTCAGGATCTCTTCATCTTTTACCGCGCGATCCACCACCTCAAGGCACATCTGATGCAGTTCCGCAGTCGGTTTTTCGATCTGCTCTTCAATCTGGCGCAGAGTAAAACGGTAAGCCCGACTCTCATCCCAATAGATTTCATTGTCGATGATATGAAAGTCGAAACCGTTGTCAGCGGCGATCTGGTCCAGATCCCGTCGCACAGGAACGTTGTGTCTCAGCATGATTAGCCTCCCCAATGCCCACGGGCGCTGGAAGAACGACCATAGCCGCCGCGAGAAACGGTAGACGCTTTTTTGGTGGTAAAGCCGCCCGAAGAGTAAGACTCTTTTTTGCCAGAACCGGAGCGCCAAGAGTAATCACCAGAAGTGCTGCGCCAGACTGGGCGCGAAGCAAAAGAGGAACCGCCGCTGTTATAAACAAACGGCTCATCGCGATCTTTACGAATAACCCGGCTTAACAAAAATCCAGAAACGACCGGGATCCAACTCTGTTCAACATTGTCGTAGTAGCAATTTTCGTACTTAGACTGACAGTTCTGCTGAGTCATATTCTTCGGAACATCGGCATAAAATGCCGTTTTGGCGTTGTTCCAGCCACGCGCGCAAATGTCGGCATTATTACCGTCATCAATACAATCCTGCACTGTCGCGTAAAACGTTCCGTCGCCGTCGTTATCGACATCGCTACTATCGCTACAACCTTTCAATACGAAAAAAGCGGCACCGCCCATTAGCGCCAACGTTAAGTATTTTTGTGCGTAGCGATTGCGACGCGGTTCAAAAGGATTATTCGGTCTACCAATGCGACTAATCGCTCCGTGACCAATTTTACTGTTATTTCTTGATTTGCGTTTTCTGGCCATGATCGTCCATTACCATGTCATACAAGCTGCGTTAAAAATACCGCCAGCCAGCGCGGCGGTTCCCATAAACATTCCTGCTGCGGTATTGTGATTAATAATTTTTTCGCTTAATGCGGGCATATAAAGTCTGACACCAGCAAAAACGAGTAACTGAATCACCAGTGCAATCCCGCCCCAGGCGAAATAGTCTGGAATACTCACCGCATTGATTGCCGCACTGGATAAGGGGATAACGTAACCCAACAATGTACCGCTGAACGCCAGTGACGCCGCGGTATTATTGTTTTTGATTAACTGCCATTCGTTGTGCGGTGTAATTTTAGAATAGATAAACAGAAAAATAATCACCATAGCCACGCCAATAAAAAAATAGGCGCTAAAGGCAAGAAGTGAATCCAGTATATGCATTGTAAACGTCCTTGTAATTAACCAATAATATGAAGTGATGTCAGTGGGATATCGACACCCAACGCGCGCGAAAATAACCACTCTGGCTCGCCGAGATCGTTAAAAGATTCCTCACCATTTAGCAGCAAATATTCGTAAGTATCTTCGGTTACTTGCCGTTGGTAGCCCATGGTAAAATTATGGACCTCCCATTTGGCATGGTTTTGATTTTCTACTTTTTCCAGCATGTAGACGGGTTCGATATTTCCCGGTTCTTCGCTGTTAAAAAATCGCTGCCAGCGTTTTTCCTGCAGTTTAAGGTCATTGCTCCCATCGCTTTGGCGTTGATCGCCTCGCGCCAGTGACTCTCTTTACTGATACCGTAGCTCTCTTCATAGACAAAGAGCTTGATATCATCAATGTCATCAATATCTTCGCCGCCGGTGGTATTGATTTGCAGAAACTCATCGCCTGAAGTGTAGTAGCGGAAAATCTGACTACCGCCGCCCAGATCGATGTGGCTGACGGCGGCTACCGTAAATTCCTCACCCGGCAGCGCAATCAGCAATTCATCTTCCAGCAAACGAAACGCTAACGTGTCGAGCGTAAAGCCACTATTGAGATGAAGTCCCAGCGGACCACGAGCGATAGCTGGCTTATTATCCTTGCCAAACAGACGCTGGAAAAAACCAGACATATTTTATCCTTAAAATAGTTGCCAGCCTTTTAGCGAGGCTGGCAAAAAAATTACTCGCCCTGTTGGCGTTGCAGTCTTGCTAATACATCCTGGGCGCTACTTTTATTGCTACCGCCAATTCCGGCTTCCGCCAGCTTTTCGTCAAGGTCGCGACCGTCTGCGACTTTCTCCAACTGTGCGGCAGCATCCAGGCGAGCCTGACGTTCGGCCTGACGCGTTTGCAGGCGTTTTAAGGATTCTGCCGCTGTCGAAACGCTGGAAGATGCGCCAACGGTAGAGGTTGTTACAGCCTGTTGTGCACGCTGCATGGCTTCAGTGGCTTTAACGACTTCCATTTGCTGCTCAAACTGAGCGATACGCTGCGCTGTCGCTGTAACTGCTTTTTCCACGCCATCACGGGAGACTTCCAGATTCGACAACACTTGCTCTTCAGCGGTAATGAGATTCTCAAGGCGCGCGATTTCTTCAGCAACTTCGTTAATCAACGACGGATTAACGTTCTTGCTTAACGCTTCCAGCGCACGGGCTTCCAGACTGGCTTTGCGCTCACGTAAATCTTTCAGCTTATCGTGACTTAATTTCACCCGCGCCAGCAGATCAACGCGAGATTTTCCGGCTTTATCGAGTTCAGCTTTAGCGTCACGAATATGCTGTTCCAGCATGCGCACGCCCTGGGTTTCTTCAATGGATTCTTCCGCCTGGGAGATAAACGATTTCCCCAGCGTAAATAAACTTTTTAAAATTCCCATAAATACCCGTCCTTGTAATTAGTGTGAATATTCTTCTGTAATTTCAGCCAGATCCAATGCGTTATCTACCAGCGAGGTTATCTCAAGCAGGATATCTTCAAGAGAAGATTTAAGCGATAACGCCCCGAAAACAATGTAATACTCTTCCTGTTGTACGCTGGAGATCCCTACCGATGACAACGGCATCATCTTCTGATTTCTTAATAAGAAGGTATTAAATTCATCTGGATTGCTGATACTACTCACCGGACAAATAAAGGTTTCGATAATCATTTGGCGGGAAGTAAAAAGAATATTGATTTGCAAATCGCCATAATCATTCATTTTAATAATTAATGCGTTCTCGCTATTTGTTACATCAATATTTTGTTCAGGTACAGTTTGCAGCGCCGTCGCTAGCGCCAACGGATTCCATGTCATATATTATTCCATATAGATTAAGTTTAAATATTAATAAAATGAATATTTGCAATACGTAATTATCTTACCAGCTATAGACAAAAAAAAACCATCCAAATCTGGATGGCTTTTCATAATTCTGAGAAATTAGCTGCGCTGGCGCACCGCTTCAAATAAGCAAATTCCGGTCGCAACCGAAACGTTCAGGGAAGAAACGCTTCCAGCCATCGGGATGCTGATCAACTCATCGCAATGTTCACGAGTCAGGCGACGCATACCTTCACCTTCCGCACCCATCACCAGCGCCAGGCGTCCGGTCATTTTGCTCTGATAGAGTGTATGATCCGCCTCGCCTGCCGTACCGACGATCCAGATATTCTCTTCCTGCAACATACGCATGGTGCGCGCAAGGTTAGTCACCCGAATCAGCGGAACGCTTTCTGCCGCGCCGCAGGCTACTTTTTTCGCCGTAGCGTTGAGCTGTGCGGAGCGATCTTTCGGCACAATCACCGCATGAACGCCTGCGGCGTCCGCACTACGCAGGCACGCGCCGAGGTTGTGCGGATCGGTTACGCCGTCGAGGATCAGCAGGAACGGTTGATCGAGCGAAGCGATCAGATCCGGCAGATCGTTTTCCTGATACTGACGTCCTGGCTTCACGCGGGCGATAATGCCCTGATGCACGGCACCGTCGCTTTTCTCGTCGAGATATTGGCGGTTTGCCAACTGGATAACCACGCCCTGAGACTCAAGGGCGTGAATCAGCGGTAACAGACGTTTATCTTCACGGCCTTTTAAAATAAAGACTTCCTGAAAACGTTCAGGGGCGCGCTCCAGCAGGGCCTGCACTGCGTGGATGCCGTAAATCATTTCGCTCATTAATGTACTCGTTGTTTACGTTTTGCCTGATGCACTACGTTTATCCGGCCTACATGATCTCTGCAATATATTGAATTTGCGTGATTATGTAGGCCGGATAAGGCGTTCACGCCGCATCCGGCATGAACAAAGCGCATTTTGTCAGCAATCTAACCCTCTTCTTTTAAAGAGGGTATTGATCACTCTGCCACTTTTTTCTTCGCCGCACGCTTCGCTTTGGTCGCTGCAGCTATTTTCTGCGTTTTCGCCGATGGCTTTTTCGCTTTTCTCGCGTCTTTCTTCGCCGCTTTCGGCTTCGTTTTTTTCTCACCGCGGAAGGCGCTGTCTGGCTCAAAGTTTACCTTTTTACCGACCTGACGACGCTTGCCGCCTTTTTTACCTGCATCGCCTTTTTTCGCTTTCTCGCGCGCCGTTTTACCGACGTTGCGCGGTGCGCGTTCGCTGGAGATCAGGCTAAAGTCGATTTTGCGCTCGTCCATATTAACCGCTTCGACGCGAACTTCCACGCGATCGCCCAGGCGATAAGTCTGGCCGCTGGATTCCCCCATCAGGCGTTGCCCTACCTGGTCAAAGCGATAGTAGTCATTGTCCAGCGAAGAGACATGGACCAGACCATCAATGAACAAGTCGTCCAGACGGACGAAGAAGCCAAAGCCAGTGACGCTGGAAATTACGCCTTTAAAGACGTTACCTACCTGGTCGAGCATGAAGTCACACTTCAGCCAGTCAGCCACATCGCGCGTTGCTTCGTCGGCACGACGTTCCGCCATCGAACAGTGCTGACCCAGTTGCAGCATCTCTTCCATCGAATAATGGTAGCCGCCGGTTTCAGTGGTGTTGCCCTGATGCCCCTGCTCTTTCGCCAGCAGATATTTAATGGCGCGGTGCAGCGTCAGGTCTGGATAACGACGAATCGGCGAAGTAAAGTGCGCATAGGACTGCAATGCCAGGCCAAAGTGACCACGGTTTTCTGGATCGTAAATCGCCTGTTTCATCGAGCGCAGCAGCATGGTTTGCAGCATTTCTGCATCAGGACGATCGGCAACCGACTCCAGCAGCTCCGCGTAGTCACGCGGTTCCGGCTTGTTACCGCCCGGCAGTTCCAGCCCCAGCTCCGCCAGCACTGAACGGAAAGAGGTAATCGCTTCGGTGCTCGGCTTGTCGTGAATACGGAACAGTGCCGGTTCTTTCGCTTTCTCAACGAAACGCGCCGCCGAGATATTCGCCAGAATCATGCACTCTTCAATTAATTTGTGCGCGTCGTTACGCTGGGTCTGTTCGATACGTTCAATACGGCGTTCAGCGTTGAAAATGAACTTCGCTTCTTCGCTCTCAAATGAGATCCCACCGCGTTCTTCACGGGCTTTATCCAGCACTTTATAGAGGTTATGCAACTCTTCGAGATGCTTAACCAGCGGGGCGTACTGCTCGCGCAGATCCTGATCGCCCTGCAGAATATGCCAGACTTTGGTGTAGGTCAGACGCGCGTGAGAGCTCATCACCGCTTCGTAGAATTTGTAGCCCGTCAGGCGGCCTTTCGACGAAACCGTCATCTCGCACACCATACACAGGCGGTCTACCTGCGGGTTGAGCGAACACAGGCCGTTAGAGAGCACTTCCGGCAGCATCGGGATAACCTGCGAAGGGAAGTACACCGACGTGCCACGGTTACGCGCTTCTCTGTCCAGCGGCGTTGACGGACGCACATAGTAGCTGACGTCGGCAATCGCGACCCATAAACGCCAGCCGCCGCCGCGTTTTTTCTCGCAGTAAACTGCATCGTCAAAGTCACGGGCGTCTTCGCCATCAATGGTGACCAGCGGTAAATCGCGCAGATCAACACGGCCCGCTTTTGCTTCTTCCGGCACTTCTTCTTTCAGCCCGGCAACCTGTTGCTCAACAGCCTGCGGCCAGATGTACGGAATTTCATGGGTACGCAGAGCGATATCAACCGCCATGCCGGTGCCCATATTGTCGCCCAGCACTTCGACGATTTTACCCACCGCTTTGGTGCGGCGAGTCGGACGCTGAGTCAGTTCGACTACGACCACAAAGCCCATCCGCGCGCCCATGATCTGATCGGGCGGGATTAAGATATCGAAGCTCAGACGGCTGTCGTCAGGAACCACAAAGCCGACGCCCGCTTCGGTAAAGTAGCGACCAACAATCTGGCTGGTTTTTGGCACCAGTACGCGGACAATACGCGCTTCACGACGACCTTTACGGTCAGCACCCAGCGGCTGAGCCAGCACCTGATCGCCATGAATGCAGGTTTTCATCTGCTCGCTGGAGAGATACAAATCATCTTTACGCCCTTCAACCCGCAGAAAGCCGTAGCCATCACGGTGGCCAATAACGGTACCTTTCACCAGGTCGAGGCGTTCCGGCAGCGCATAGCACTGACGACGAGTGAAGACCAGTTGACCATCGCGCTCCATCGCGCGCAGGCGGCGACGCAGGCCTTCAAGCTGCTCTTCGCCTTCAATGTGCAGTTCTACCGCCAGCTCATCACGGCTGGCCGGTTTTTCACGTTTGGTTAAATGTTCGAGGATAAATTCCCGACTAGGGATGGGATTCGCGTATTTTTCAGCTTCGCGTTCCTGGAAAGGATCTTGTGACATCTCGGTTCCTCCGTTGTCATCTCTGATGAAGATTTTCGTCACTCCACCAGCAATAATTTATAAAGCGGTTGATTCTCTTCAACCAAATCGGCAAGCGTGTAGTTATCCAGTTCCGTAAGAAAACTTTGCACGGCCTTAGAAAGTGCCTGTTTCAACCTACAGGCAGGTGTAATGTGGCAAAACTCACTGCTGCAATTCACCAGCGATAAGGGCTCCAGCTCGCGCACCACATCACCAATACGTATCGCACTCGCCGGTTTACCCAGGCGAATGCCGCCATTTTTTCCACGAACAGCAGTCACGTAGCCGGCACGACTAAGTTGATTGATTATTTTGACCATATGATTACGGGAGACGCCGTAGACGTCAGTCACTTCAGAAATACTGGTCATCCGCCCTTCTGGCAATGACGCCATGTAGATCAGCGCACGTAATCCGTAATCAGTGAAACTCGTTAACTGCACATCAACCTCAAAAGGGAAATCGGGAAAAAATACATTTATATTGATGATAAACCAGCCACAAGCTGTGTCGCTAATTTATTTCAGTTCGGGGAAGGAAAAAAGCGAGGATTTAACACTGTGTCGGATAGCGTAATGGCTTACCCGACACAGCAATGTATCACACTGTTCGCCCGGCAGGCAAAATATCTGCCAGGCGTACCAGAATTACGCGTCGAACGGGTCGCGCAGAATCATGGTTTCAGTACGATCCGGACCGGTAGAGATGATATCGATCGGCACACCAGTCAGCTCTTCAATACGCTTGATATAGTTCAGCGCCGCCTGCGGCAGGCCGCTACGATCTTTCACGCCGAAGGTGGATTCAGACCAGCCCGGCATGGTTTCGTAAATCGGCTCTACACCTTTCCAGTCGTCAGCTGCCAGCGGAGTGGTAGTCACTTCGCGACCATCCGGCATACGGTAAGCCACGCAGAGTTTAACCTCTTTCAGGCCATCCAGAACGTCCAGTTTAGTCAGGCAGAAGCCAGACAGGGAGTTCAGCTGTACCGCACGACGAACGGCAACGGTGTCCAGCCAGCCGGTACGACGACGACGCCCCGTAGTTGCGCCGAATTCGTTACCCTGCTTGCAGAGGAACTCGCCAGTTTCATCAAACAGTTCGGTCGGGAACGGACCTGCACCTACACGAGTGGAGTAAGCTTTGAGGATACCCAGAACGTAATCAACATAACGCGGGCCCAGGCCGGAACCGGTCGCCACGCCACCAGCAGTGGTGTTGGAAGAAGTTACGTACGGATAAGTACCGTGGTCGATATCCAGCAGCGTACCCTGCGCACCTTCAAACATGACGAAATCGCCACGCTGACGCGCCTGGTCGAGCAGGTCAGAAACGTCAACCACCATAGAAGTCAGGATGTCGGCAACAGCCATCGTATCATCCAGAACTTTCTGGTAATCAACCGCTTCAGCTTTGTAGTAGTTAACCAACTGGAAGTTGTGATATTCCATCACTTCTTTCAGTTTTTCAGCGAAGGTTTCTTTGTCGAAAAGGTCGCCAACACGCAGACCGCGACGTGCTACTTTATCTTCATAAGCAGGCCCGATACCACGACCGGTGGTGCCGATCGCTTTCGCGCCACGCGCTTTCTCACGCGCGTTATCCAGCGCAACGTGATAATCAAGGATCAGCGGACATGCTTCAGACAGCAGCAGACGCTCACGAACGGGGATGCCACGGTCTTCCAGTTCTTTCATCTCTTTCATCAGCGCGGCCGGAGACAGCACAACACCGTTACCGATGATGCTGGTTACATTCTCGCGGAGAATACCTGATGGAATAAGATGGAGAACGGTTTTTTCACCGTTGATTACGAGAGTATGGCCTGCGTTGTGACCGCCCTGGTAGCGTACAACATATTTAGCCCGTTCAGTCAGAAGATCGACGATCTTACCTTTACCTTCGTCACCCCATTGGGTGCCCAGTACGACGACGTTGTTACCCATTTTTCAAAATCACCGTTTGCTTAAAAATGGATTCTACCATCGCTTTTTCAGAGTTACAGCACTTTTTGCACTCAAAAATGACCTCGATCAGTCTGTTTTTTGTTCAGCCAATCGTTTTCCTCAACATGTAGTAGACCACAACGCCCGCAACCACAAGTCCACCGCCAAAACGACGTAAAATATTATCGGGCAAATTGGTCATCGCAGAGATCATCTTCTTCCATGCCTTCGGGTAAAGCATCGGCCCTAAACCTTCCAGTACCAAAACCAGGGCAAGCGCCAGCCAGATTGTCGAATTCATTCATTATCCTTATAGAAAAAGAAAACCACCGACATCCCTGAGGATGCGGTGGCTTTATTGACCTGTGCCGCAGTCGTTATATTAACGCGTTGCGGAAGTCGGCGTCTTCATGTAGCGGAAGAAATCGCTATCCGGGCTCATGACCATCACGTCCTGATTGCCAGAGAAGCTGTTCTCATAAGCACGCAGGCTACGGATGAATGCGTAGAAGTCCGGATCTTTACTGAATGCATCAGCAAACAGTTTGGCTGCTTCGGCATCGCCTTCACCACGCATGATGCGGCCCTGACGCTCAGCTTCTGCCAGCGTTCTGGTCACTTCATAGTCGGCAGTCGCGCGCAGTTTTTCCGCTTCTTCCTGACCTTGTGAACGGTGACGACGCGCTACCGCTTCACGCTCGGCGCGCATACGGTTGTAGATCGCTTCAGACACTTCGGTAGGCAGGTTGATCTGCTTAATTCGCACATCGACAACTTCAATACCCAGCGCCGCCATACTGTTCGGGTTGATGACCGGAACTTTGCCCTTCGTCTCAGCCGTTACGCGCTCTGCCGCTTCGGCAATGGCGTTATCTGCCGCCGGAGTAGTAACTTCATCTTCTGTACCCGCAGAACCGGAGTTCAGCGCGTCACGTACTTCGAGGGTCAGACGACCACGGGAATCGGTGACGATATCTTTCACGTCCAGGCGACCAATTTCAGAACGCAGACGGTCAGAGAACTTACGTTTCAACAGCACTTCCGCTTGCGAAATGTCGCCACCACCCGTTGCCAGGTAGTAACGGCTGAAATCGCTGATGCGCCATTTGATGTAAGAGTCGACGATCAGGTCTTTCTTCTCTTTGGTCACAAAGCGGTCGGCCTGGTTGTCCATGGTCTGAATACGTGCGTCGAGCATTTTCACCGTTTCAATGAACGGTATCTTGAAATGCAGACCCGGCTCATAAACCAGAGGTTTGTTGTCATCGTCACGCAGTACCTTACCAAAACGCAGCGTAATACCGCGCTCACCTTCTTTGACGACAAAGACAGACATGTAAAGCACTACCAGCACGATGATGATAATCGCGATAACTGACTTACGCATCGTTATTCCCCCTGACGCTGGTAGTCGTTACGCTGCGCGTTGGCGCGGCGTTGGTCCATAATATCGCCCTGACTGGTGGACGACGTGTTGCTTGCTCCACTGGTTGTGGAGGAAGAGGCTGGCGGCAGACGCAGCAGATTGCTGGCACCGTTATCGCTCTTCGCCGCAGGGGCGTTACCACCTTTCAGCATCTGGTCTAACGGCAGAACCATCAGGTTGCCACCTTTATCGTTAACCAGCACTTTGCGGGTGTTACCCAACACTTTTTCCATCGTCTCGATATACAGACGCTCGCGAGTAATTTCCGGCGCGGCTTTATATTCCGGCAGAAGTTTAGCAAAGCGCGCCACTTCACCCTGAGCTTCCAGGATGGTCTGGGCCTTGTACGCACGCGCCTCTTCGAGGATACGTTGCGCCTGACCGTTCGCACGCGGCTGAACTTCGTTGGTATACGCTTCTGCTTCACGAATGTATTGCTGTTCGTTTTCACGCGCGGCAATCGCATCGTCAAACGCCGCTTTTACTTCTTCCGGCGGACGAGCAGCCTGGAAGTTGACGTCCAGCAGCGTGATACCCATGTCATACGGACGAATCGTCTCTTCCAGTTCGCGCTGAGTATCGCTACGAATCACGGTACGACCTTCCGTCAGAATGCGGTCCATGGTGTATTTACCGATAACTCCACGCAGGGCGCTGTCGGTAGCCTGACGCAGGCTGTCATCCGGGCTGGTCACGCTATACAGATATTTTTCCGGATTGGTGACGCGGTACTGCACGTTCATCTCAACGCGCACTACGTTCTCGTCCGACGTCAGCATCACACCAGAAGCGGCCAGTTCACGCACGGCTTCCACGTTCACCGGTTTGACTTCGTCGATAAACGTCGGTTTCCAGTTCAGACCCGGCTCAACCAGATGGCTGAATTTACCAAAGCGTGTTACCACGCCGCGTTCGGCTTCTTTAATGGTATAGAAACCACTGGCCGCCCAGATAATGACAATCGCTGCCGCTGCGATGGTAACGACACGACCGCCAAGCTGCGGGCGCGGGCCTTGCGATGAACTGCCACCGCCAGATCCGGTGCCTTTACCGCCGCCCAGACCACCGAGCTTTTTGCTCAGTTTGCGGAAGATATCATCTAAATCAGGTGGCCCTTGATCGCGACCGCCTTTGTTTCCATTTCCCTCAGAGTTGCCGCCAGGTTTGCTGCTTCCCCACGGGTCGCGGTCTTGTCCGTTATTACCGGGCTGATTCCACGCCATGTTTGTGCTCCATATTTGTTATGCGGTGATCCCTGTTGTCTTTCGACGCCAGAGGATATGACTCCACGCTTCAGACGCTACGCCGTTAGATCAGGTAATCGATCAACGCCGGTTCTTGTTTACAGAGGCGACGCCAGTCAACGATCGGCATACGAACTTGCAGACTTACGCTGCCGTCCTCCTCCATCCACTCTTTTTCTATTGCCTGAAGCTGATAAAAACGACTTCTCAGACGCCCTTCCTGCGGTGGCAGACGCAATGTATGCTGCGCCACCTCGCCGGAAAGCCGCTCCGTCAAAGCCTGAAAAAGCTGTGGTATCCCCGCTCCGGTCTGTGCGGAAAGCCAGACACGGATCGGTTTGTTCTCTTCGTCCCGATCAATACGCGGTTCGAAATCTTCCAGCATATCGATCTTGTTCATCACCAGCAGGGTTGGGATCTCGTGAGCGTCGATCTCTTCAAGAACCGTATTCACCGCTTCGATGTTTTCTTGTACACGCACATCCGCCGCATCAATGACGTGCAGCAGTAATGTGGCTTGCCGCGTCTCTTGTAACGTGGCTTTAAATGCCGCCACCAGATCGTGCGGCAGGTGGCGAATAAACCCTACGGTATCTGCAAGTACGGTTTCACCGACATCTGCAACGTCAATACGCCGCAACGTCGGGTCGAGGGTGGCAAACAACTGGTCTGCCGCGTAGACCCGCGCTTCGGTGATGCGATTGAAAAGGGTAGATTTACCGGCGTTGGTATATCCCACCAGCGAAACAGTAGGAACGTCGGCTTTGATACGCGATTGCCGCCCCTGCTCACGCTGCTTTTCAACTCTTTCCAGGCGCGACTGTATCTGCACGATGCGATTACGCAACAAACGACGGTCGGTTTCGAGCTGGGTTTCACCCGGACCACGCAAACCTATCCCGCCTTTCTGTCTTTCAAGGTGGGTCCAGCCACGCACCAGGCGCGTAGCCAGATGGCGCAGCTGCGCCAGCTCAACCTGCAACTTACCCTCATGGGTACGCGCACGTTGGGCGAAAATATCTAAAATAAGGCCGGTGCGGTCGATAACACGACACTCGCACAAACGCTCCAGGTTACGCTCTTGCGCCGGGCTCAGGGCATGGTCAAAAAGAACGACCGAAGCACCCGTCGCTTTGACAGCTTCCGCAATTTCAACTGCTTTACCTTCACCTACAAAATACTTTGGGTGCGGCGCTTTACGGCTACCGGTAATCACCTGCAATGCTTCGACACCGGCGGAAGAGACCAGAGATTCAAACTCCTGGAGGTCTTCCATATCTTTGTCTTGCGTAAAATAGATGTGTACCAGTACCGCCTGCTCACCAGCATCATAACGGTCAAACAAGCGTATAACCCTCTAAATAGATCAGCGGGGAACGCAGGATCGCTGGCTCCCCGTGTAAAAAAACAGCCCGAAACCTTATTCGGTTTCTTCGCTGTCCTGTTGCGCGGAAGTATTCTGCGCGCTGCTACCATGATGGTAGTTACTGCTGGTACCGCCACCGGCGTTGTTACTGTGATGAGAAACCGGGCGAGACGGGACAACAGTAGAAATCGCGTGCTTGTAAACCATCTGGCTGACCGTGTTTTTCAACAGGATCACGAACTGATCAAAAGACTCGATTTGCCCTTGCAGCTTAATACCATTCACCAAATAAATAGAAACTGGAACACGTTCCCGACGCAGTGCGTTCAGGAACGGATCTTGTAAAGATTGCCCCTTAGCCATTCTCTCTTTTCCTTATATGCTTATTTGTACTTTGAACCTTTCGATTCTGAAAAAATTGCGCACGATACGTCTCAATTGTACACATTCAGCCTGCGATAGCACCAACAACCTGTAATACTTCGTCACGCGCCTGTTCTGGTTTTTCACTGTCAAGCCAGTGAACCCCTTCCCAACCACGCAGCCAGGTTATCTGCCGCTTCGCCAACTGTCTCGTGGCGCAAACACCTCGATAAACCATTTCATCGTATGAGATTTCGCCTTCAAGGTAAGACCACATCTGGCGATAACCCACGCAACGAATGGAAGGCAAGTCCGTATGCAAATCTCCTCGGGCAAAAAGCGCCCGGACTTCTGCTTCAAAACCTGAAGCCAACATCTGATGAAAACGCTGCTCAATGCGTTGATGGAGCAGTTCACGGCTCGCCGGGGCGATGGCGAACTGATGCACCTGATACGGTAGAGCGTCTCCTGACGTTTGCGTCAGTTCCGTTAAAGTTTTACCCGAAATGAAAAAAAC
Source organism: Escherichia sp. XD33 (assembly GCF_019375075.1). Taxonomy (NCBI): domain Bacteria; kingdom Pseudomonadati; phylum Pseudomonadota; class Gammaproteobacteria; order Enterobacterales; family Enterobacteriaceae; genus Escherichia; species Escherichia sp. XD33. The sequence goes on along the minus strand of NZ_JAENDM010000007.1, from coordinate 50,814 downwards.
TTCCAGTGCCCGGGAAAGCCTTTGTGGATCATTTGGATGAATCCTTGCTGCCGCAACCGGATCTACCTCCTGAAGTTGACGATGCAATGACTCCCAACCTTGCTCTGCCGCCTGTTGCTCAATTCTGGCCCGTACTTCCGGGTCTGCCGACGGTAGCGGCGACAACCCTTCCAGCAATGCCTTGAAATACAACATCGTACCGCCCACTAACAGTGGGATCCGCCCCGCCGCGGTGATATCGGCCATTTCCGCCAGCGCATCGCGGCGAAAATCAGCAGCCGAGTAAGCCTGCGACGGATCGCGAATATCCAGCAATCGGTGCGGCGCGGCGAGTAACTCTTCAGCGTTCGGCTTCGCCGTCCCGATATCCATCCCTTTGTAAATAAGGGCAGAATCAACGCTTATCAACTCTACTGGTAAAATTTTACGCAGCTCAATGGCTAACGCCGTTTTACCGGAGGCCGTCGGCCCCATCAAAAAAATCGCCTTAGGCAGGCTCGCCTTACTGATATCACTCATCTTTCAGGGCTTTTATCGCCGGATGTAAATCAACAGATTGTAACAGACCACCCGGCGGCGTTTTCACAAGTTGCGGACATAACCGTTCCACGTCCGCCAGCAGGGTTATGGCCTGTGCCATTGACCACTGCGCATGTTCGCTCATCAGATTTCGTGCAATCCACTGCGCAATATTGCCAGGTTCGAATACGGACTGCTTCGCCAGGTAGCCTATCAGTTCAGGAATCAAGATTTGTAAATTTTGTTGGCGTAAGGGTAAAGGCACTGCCCTGATGGTCACATGCTGTGCATCTGACTGGAAATCAATACCCAATTCCGCCAGGGCAGACTGCGCTTTTTCTAATGCCGATTTTTCTTCGGCAGAAACTTTTAGCCGCAACGGAATCAGCAGCGGCTGGGCGCAAACGGGCGCTTCACCCGGCGTCAATTGTGCCTGACGCAGCCAACGTTCTGCCACTGGCAAGGATAAAAGTGAAATGTTGCCGTCGCGCTCCAGCAACGCACAGTCGGAATGGACGATAGTCAGTACCCGACCAAAACTCTGACTGTTCGCCGCAAGTGCAGGTTCCTGCGGTTCCGGCGCTTTTAATTTTTGCATCGGCGCGGGCGTTTGCAAAAGCTGGCGATACACTTCACCTTGCTGTTTCTGGTAGCCTGGCTGCGCATTCGGCCAGGGGGCAGCCGGACGACTGCCTGATGCTGGCGCAGGAGTGTAGCGCGGAGCTACCGGCTCACGAGCTGCCGGTTCTGCAAAGTGATTGCGCCCCGCCGCCACGCGGTTTTCCGGAATGGAACGCGGTGCAGGTTGGGGTTCATCGTCCAGCGGTAGCGGCGTTTCCAGTTGCTGTTGTAGCACGCTCAGCACGCCCTGATAGATAAAATCATGCACCAGACGCGACTGATGGAAACGCACTTCGTGTTTGGCGGGGTGCACGTTGACGTCCACCTGATGTGGGTCGATCTCCAGATACAACACAAATGCCGGTTGCTGATCGGCCCCCAGTTTGTCTTCGCAGGCCTGGCGGATCGCGTGATTGATCAGGCGATCGCGCATCATGCGACCGTTCACGTAGCAATACTGAATTTCTGCCAGTGCGGGCGTGGTGTGATTTGGATCGGCCACCCAGCCGCGTAGCGTGAGATCGCCGTGTTGCCATTCAATCGCCAGCGCTTGTTCAAGAAAAGCGGTGCCGCAAATCGCGCCTAAGCGCCGTTCTTTTTGCCCGCCTTCCGGCACTGCGCGGTACTGACGCACAATTTTACCGTTATGCGACAGGTTGATCGTGACGTCGAAACGCGCCAGCGCAATGCGGCGGATGATCTCATCAATGTGGTTAAATTCGGTTTTCTCGGTGCGCAGGAATTTGCGCCGCGCCGGGGTGTTGTAGAACAGATCCAGCACCTCCAGCGTCGTCCCCACAGGATGCGCCGCCGGTTTTACCGTCACGTTCATATCGCGCCCTTCGGCATAGGCCTGCCAGGCTTCCTGCTGTTCTGCGGTGCGTGAAGTGAGCGTCAGGCGGGAAACCGAACTGATACTCGCCAGCGCCTCACCGCGAAAGCCCAGGCTGATAATGGCTTCGAGATCGTCCAGAGAGGCGATTTTACTGGTGGCATGACGAGCCAGCGCCAGCGCCAGCTCATCTTTTTTGATACCGCAGCCGTTATCACGAATGCGGATAAGTTTCGCCCCACCGCGTTCGATATCAATATCGATACGCGTCGCACCTGCATCGAGGCTGTTTTCCACTAGTTCTTTGACTACCGACGCAGGTCGCTCGACCACCTCACCTGCGGCAATCTGGTTCGCCAGTTGTGGCGGTAAGACCTGAATTGGCATCAATCGTCCTTAGTTTGGCAGCGTGCGATCTGGCGTCGTCACCGTACTGGCAGTTTGTGCCGTTGCACCCTGCGGCGCAGATTGCATCGGATGCGCAAGGAAGTAATTGCGCAGGCCTTTGTAAATGGCTTCTGCCAGCTGTTGTTGGTAATCGTCGCTCGCCAGCAAACGTTCTTCGCTGTTGTTGCTGATAAAACCGGTTTCGACCAGTACTGATGGGATATCCGGCGAGCGCAGAACGCCAAGGCTGGCGTGTTCTGGTCGACGTTTATGTATTTCGCCAATGCGTTGCAACTGACTGATCATACTGGTCGCTACATCATACCCTACCCGCTGGGAATGACCGAACTGTAAATCCAGCACCGCCTGGCTTAAATAGGGGTCAGACTGACTGTTCGCCAGCACATCACCCGCCCCACCCAGCAGCTCCGACTGTTTCTCGTGCTGCTCCAGCCAGCTGGCCATTTCACTGTTGGCGCGACGGTTAGAGAGCACCCATACGGAAGCGCCAGTCGCACTGCGGTTCGGTGCGGCATCAGCGTGAATCGACACGAGGAAATTGGCGTTTTGCTTACGTGCCACATCACTGCGCCCCATCACCGAGATAAAGTAATCCCCGTCACGGGTTAAAACGCCTTTAAACATCGGATCGTCATTGAGCAAAGTACGCAATTTACGCGCGATGGCGATGGTGACATTTTTCTCCCGCGTACCACCGGGGCCGATAGCGCCAGGGTCCTGACCGCCGTGTCCGGCATCAATAGCGATGATAATTTTATCGCCAGTGTTAGCCGTCGCGCGCGCTGCCGGACGCGTTACCGTATTACTGCTGATAACACCCGTAGTGCGGTTACTTTCCGTTTTAAACGGATTGCGCGCCGGTTCGCTGACGCGCGGTGCGACAACCGCAGGCGTTTCAACGCGTTTCGCAACCACGGGCGGCGGAGGAGGCGGTGGCGGCACATCGGCGTTAATCGTAAAGACGACAGTGTAATTGCTGCCATTCTGCCGCTTCACCGCTTCGGTTTTACCGTTTTCGGTAAGATCGACCACCAGCCGTAGCGTTTGTGCATCTTTAGGCGTTCCAGAGCGAATCGCCTTCACCAGATTATTGCCGCTGAACAACAACGGCAGTCCCTGAATCACGCCCGTTTGTTTGATATCGAGCGCCACGGTGCGTTTGCTTTGATGGCTAAACGCATAATCAGGATCGCCAATAAAACTCAACGTTATCCGCGCCTGTTGATTACCGTTAGAAACCTGAATATCAGAGAGCGTCGCGGCACCCACCGGCGTGCACAGCAGCAGCAGCGTCGCTACCAACCAATTTCTGATGCGATACATCATCCCGCCACCTTTCAAAGGTTAACCGGCTAAACGCGCCAGCAACAATTCACCCGCAGAGGAAACCGCACTCACGCGCGCCTCACGGCCTTGTGCCTGATAATCAATGTGTATTTCGACATCCGGGTCAGGAAGAACACCTGTACCTTGTTGTGGCCACTCCACCAGGCAGATGGCATCGTTGGCAAAATAATCGCGGATCCCCATAAACTCCAGCTCCTCGGGATCGGCAAGGCGGTACAAATCAAAGTGATAGACCATTAAGTTGTCGAGCGTATAGGGTTCGACCAGCGTATAAGTGGGGCTTTTGACATTACCCTGATGACCCAGAGCCTGTAAAAAGCCCCGGCTAAAGGTGGTTTTACCTGCGCCTAAATCGCCATACAGATAGATTACGGTTGCGCCATCGCAGGCTTTCGCTACCCGCTCGCCCAGGTCTAATGTTGCCTGCTCATCAGGGAGCGGAATTACTCGATTCATCATGGTTTTTATCAGTCACTTCCGGGTTAACAATACGCTGTAGCGTGGAAAAGAGATCGGTTGCCAGCATCCCGCGCGTTCCAAAACGCGCCGCCAGTACGTCAGCTGCCGCACCGTGCGCGACACAGCCTGCACAGGCTGCATCATACGGCGACAGTTTTTGCCCAAGCAATGCGCCAATAATACCAGAGAGCACATCGCCCATGCCGCCGCTCGCCATGCCTGCATTTCCGGCATCAATAATGCCTAAAGCGTCAGGATGGGCGGCGACCACGGTTCCGGCACCTTTCAGCACCGCTACGCCGCCATAACGTTGTACCAGACGTTTGGCGCAATGTAAGCGGTCACTTTCAATTTCAGCGACGGAACAGCCTAACAACCGTGCGGCCTCGCCAGGATGCGGCGTGATCACGCGATTGTGACGCTTATCGGGATTGATTGCCAGCAGGTTCAATGCATCGGCATCCCACAACATCGGTTTGCGAAAATTCTCAACTTTTTGCAGTGCTTTTTTCCCCCACTCTTGCTGGCCCAGACCGGGACCAATCACCACCACATCGGCCCATTCCAGGCTTTCGGTAAGAGAGTCCATCGTCAGTTCATGCACCATCAATTCCGGTCGTGCAGTCAGCAGCGGCGCAATGTTTTCACTGCGGGTCAGTACTCGGACTAAACCAGCACCAGCACGCAGCGCCGCTTCCCCCGTCATACGAATAGCCCCCGCCGTGCCGTGATCGCCACCGATAATTACCAGCCGCCCGTGATCGCCTTTATGCGAAGTCGGGCGACGCGGTTTTAGCCAGTGAGAAAGTTGTTCTGCTGAAAACCGCTGAATTTTCGTCTCCTGACCTGCCAGCCAACTATCCAGCCCCAGTGAGTCAAAATGCAGTTGTCCGGTAACATCCCGCGCTTTTCCAGTGAGCAAGCCTGGTTTCAGCGCAATAAAAGTGATGGTGTGATCGGCGTTGATCACCGCGCCTGGCGTAGCGCCAGTTTCAGCCAGCAGGCCGGAAGGGATATCAACCGCCACAATCGGCGCAGGATGGGAATTAGCGTGGTCGATTAACTGGCTAATGGATTCGCGGGGCGCTTGCCGCAAACCGGTACCGAGCAGCGCATCAACAATCAGATCTACCGATTCGAGCCAGACAATATTCGAAGCATGGATCTCGCCACCCGCGTTTAACCATGCTTCGCGTGCCAGCGCGGCCTCTTCCGGCAACGGTTTGTCGCTCTCCTGGGCCAACAACGTGACCTCAATGCCGACCGCTTTGGCCAGTCGCGCGACCACGTAGCCATCGCCGCCGTTATTACCATGACCGCACAGCACCAGCCAGTGGCGGGCGTCAGGATACGCCGAACGACACACCTGGAATGCGGCCTCGCCAGCGCGAAGCATCAGCTCATAGAGTGTGAGCCCCAGCACATCTGCCGCCTCGCGTTCTCCGCGGCGGATATCGTCGGCGTACCAGACGGTGTGTGGTATACTTACGGGGTTTTTCTTCATTGTATGGTCCGTCATGTCAGAGCCCCTCGATCTCAATCAGTTAGCGCAAAAAATTAAACAGTGGGGGCTGGAACTGGGCTTTCAGCAGGTAGGTATTACCGATACCGATCTCAGCGAGTCCGAGCCCAAACTGCAAGCATGGCTGGACAAACAATACCACGGCGAAATGGACTGGATGGCACGTCACGGTATGCTGCGCGCTCGCCCTCATGAGTTATTGCCCGGTACGCTGCGCGTGATCAGCGTGCGGATGAATTACCTTCCTGCTAACGCCGCATTTGCCAGCACGCTGAAAAACCCCAAACTCGGCTATGTTAGCCGTTATGCGCTGGGCCGTGACTATCACAAACTTCTGCGCAACCGACTCAAAAAGCTGGGCGAGATGATTCAGCAACATTGTGTTTCGCTGAATTTTAGACCGTTTGTCGATTCTGCGCCTATTCTCGAGCGCCCGTTAGCTGAAAAAGCTGGGCTCGGCTGGACAGGTAAGCACTCACTTATCCTCAATCGCGAGGCCGGTTCGTTCTTCTTTTTAGGCGAATTGCTGGTCGATATTCCGCTGCCCGTGGATCAACCAGTCGAGGAAGGATGCGGCAAATGCGTGGCCTGTATGACGATTTGCCCGACCGGTGCCATCGTCGAGCCATATACCGTCGATGCTCGCCGCTGTATCTCTTATCTCACCATCGAACTTGAAGGGGCGATCCCGGAAGAGTTGCGACCGTTAATGGGAAACCGTATTTACGGTTGCGATGACTGCCAGCTTATCTGCCCGTGGAATCGCTATTCACAACTCACCACAGAAGAGGATTTCAGCCCGCGTAAGCCGCTACACGCACCGGAACTCATTGAGTTATTCGCCTGGAGCGAAGAGAAGTTTTTAAAAGTCACGGAAGGATCGGCGATTCGTCGTATTGGTCACCTGCGTTGGCTGCGTAATATCGCCGTAGCATTAGGCAATGCCCCTTGGGATGAAACGATTTTGACAGCGCTGGAAAGTCGTAAAGGTGAGCACCCACTTCTCGATGAGCACATAGCGTGGGCGATTGCGCAGCAAATAGAGAGACGAAATGCGTGCATAGTCGAAGTGCAATTGCCGAAAAAACAGCGTCTGGTTCGGGTGATTGAAAAAGGGTTACCGCGTGACGCCTGATTCATCCACAGCTTGTGAATAAAAATAAAAACGCATTGCAATTCAAGACGAATAAAATCGTCAAGTGATCGACTCGACAAAACGGAATCTTAATTTTTAACTTATCTATCAATAGGTTAAAAAAATACTATTCACCGTGCGAAGTTTCTTTGAAATTAAGATTACAGCCTGAGGCTGTGGATAACTCTGTTTACAAGAGTTTGTCAGAGACAACAAAAACCAGCAATAACGCATCGCGTCGCTGTGGATATTTTATTGAGAGAAGAATTTGGAGCGGGAAACGAGACTCGAACTCGCGACCCCGACCTTGGCAAGGTCGTGCTCTACCAACTGAGCTATTCCCGCTTGGGTGGTCTGTGCCTTACAGCACTTTCAAATTTTGGAGCGGGAAACGAGACTCGAACTCGCGACCCCGACCTTGGCAAGGTCGTGCTCTACCAACTGAGCTATTCCCGCTTGGGTGGTCTGTGCTTTGCAGCACTTTTCAAATTTTGGAGCGGGAAACGAGACTCGAACTCGCGACCCCGACCTTGGCAAGGTCGTGCTCTACCAACTGAGCTATTCCCGCGTACTACTTAATTTTGCTTTCGTAATTTTCGCATTTCTGCGTCGTTACGGGAGGCGCATTATACGAGAAATCTTTCCCTCTGCAACCCCCCAAAAAAGTTTTTTTTGCGTTTTTATCTCAAGTGCTGAAATTATCAGCAAGACGTTCAATTTAGCGTCAAAATCACGCCGCCGCAAGTGGATTCCGGCGCTTACGTGACCAGGAAAAATTTTACAGCTTGATAAAATGCTCGCGGTAGTAAGCCAGCTCCGCCACCGATTCACGGATATCATCCATCGCCTGATGCGTCCCCTGCTTGGTAAAACCATCCAGAATTTCCGGCTTCCAGCGGCGCGCCAGCTCTTTCAGGGTGCTGACATCGAGATAACGGTAGTGGAAGTAGGCTTCCAGCTCCGGCATGTATTTAAACAGGAAACGACGGTCCTGACCGATGCTGTTACCGCAAATCGGCGATTTTCCCGCAGGCACCCACTGTTTTAAAAATTCGAGCGTTGCCAGTTCAGCTTCCCGATCGCCCATCGTGCTCGCTTTCACGCGCTCTACCAGCCCGCTGGCGGTATGGGTGCGCACGTTCCAGTCATCCATCAGCGCCAGCTGTTCATCAGACTGGTGTACTGCAATGGTCGGCCCTTCTGCCAGAATATTCAGGTTGGCATCGGTCACCAGCGTGGCAATCTCAATAATGCGATCGCGCTCGGGATCCAGACCGGTCATCTCAAGATCGATCCAAATCAGGTTGTTTTCATTGGCACTCATGCTATTTTCCACCCATTCACAGTGACTATATTGATCCACAATTGCGTGTATCATAGATGTTTTGCCCATCAGGGGCGACCAGGAGTCTGTACGATTGAGTAAAAATAAACTCTCCAAAGGCCAGCAGCGCCGCGTGAACGCCAATCACCAGCGTCGTCTTAAAACGTCTAAGGAGAAGCCCGACTACGACGACAATCTGTTTGGCGAGCCTGATGAAGGTATCGTCATCAGCCGCTTTGGTATGCACGCTGATGTGGAATCCGCCGATGGCGACGTTCACCGCTGCAATATTCGCCGTACCATCCGTTCGCTGGTAACCGGCGACCGCGTAGTCTGGCGTCCGGGTAAACCGGCGGCGGAAGGCGTAAATGTCAAAGGGATCGTGGAAGCGGTGCATGAGCGTACCTCGGTGTTGACGCGTCCGGATTTCTACGACGGCGTAAAACCTATTGCCGCCAACATCGACCAGATTGTCATTGTCTCCGCCATTTTGCCGGAGCTGTCGCTCAATATTATCGACCGTTACCTGGTGGCCTGCGAAACCTTGCAGATTGAGCCGATTATTGTGCTCAACAAGATAGACCTGCTGGACGACGAAGGCATGGCGTTCGTCAACGAGCAGATGGATATCTACCGCAATATCGGTTATCGCGTATTGATGGTTTCCAGCCATACTCAGGATGGGCTAAAACCGCTGGAAGAGGCGTTGACCGGGCGCATCAGCATTTTTGCCGGGCAGTCTGGCGTCGGCAAATCCAGCCTGCTGAATGCGTTGCTGGGGCTGCAAAAAGAGATCCTGACCAACGATATCTCTGACAACTCGGGGCTCGGTCAGCACACCACGACCGCCGCTCGGCTGTATCACTTCCCGCACGGCGGTGATGTGATTGACTCCCCAGGAGTGCGTGAGTTCGGCCTCTGGCACCTGGAGCCGGAACAAATCACTCAGGGCTTTGTCGAATTCCATGACTATTTAGGTCTGTGTAAATATCGCGATTGCAAACACGATACCGATCCGGGCTGCGCTATCCGGGAAGCGGTTGAGGAAGGGAAAATCGCGGAAACCCGTTTCGAAAACTATCACCGTATTCTGGAAAGCATGGCGCAGGTAAAAACGCGTAAAAACTTTTCTGATACGGATGACTGACAATTAAGCTAACCATCGTTAGAATCGTCCCCTTTTTTTCAGGATCCGGCATGTAGGCCGGATCAGGAACGACAAAACAATGGCCTGGAGGCTACCTTGTTAAATTCATTTAAACTTTCGCTACAGTACATTCTGCCGAAACTATGGCTTACTCGCCTGGCGGGTTGGGGCGCAAGCAAGCGGGCAGGATGGCTGACAAAACTGGTTATCGATCTGTTCGTTAAATACTACAAGGTCGACATGAAAGAGGCGCAAAAGCCGGACACCGCCAGCTACCGCACCTTTAACGAATTCTTTGTCCGTCCGCTGCGTGACGAAGTACGCCCAATCGATACCGATCCGAATGTACTGGTCATGCCTGCCGATGGCGTTATCAGCCAGTTGGGTAAAATCGAAGAAGATAAAATCCTGCAAGCCAAAGGCCACAACTACAGCCTCGAAGCCCTGCTGGCAGGCAACTATCTGATGGCGGACCTGTTCCGCAACGGTACGTTTGTGACCACTTACCTCTCCCCGCGTGACTACCACCGCGTACACATGCCGTGCAACGGTATTCTGCGTGAGATGATCTACGTGCCGGGCGATCTCTTCTCCGTTAACCATCTCACGGCTCAGAACGTGCCGAATCTGTTTGCCCGTAACGAACGCGTGATTTGCCTTTTCGATACCGAATTTGGCCCAATGGCGCAGATTCTGGTCGGAGCGACGATTGTTGGCAGCATTGAGACGGTCTGGGCGGGCACCATTACGCCGCCGCACGAAGGTATCATCAAGCGCTGGACCTGGCCTGCCGGGGAAAACGACGGTTCTGTGGCACTGCTGAAAGGCCAGGAAATGGGTCGCTTTAAACTCGGTTCCACCGTTATCAACCTGTTTGCACCGGGTAAAGTGAATCTGGTTGAGCAACTGGAAAGCCTGTCTGTCACGAAAATTGGCCAGCCGCTGGCAGTATCTACCGAAACCTTTGTTACGCCAGACGCTGAACCTGCCCCGCTTCCTGCTGAAGAGATCGAAGCAGAACACGACGCCAGCCCATTGGTTGACGACAAAAAAGACCAGGTCTAATCCATCAAAGGAAACGCTGACGTGCGCCTGATTATCACTTTTCTGATGGCCTGGTGCCTCAGTTGGGGGGCGTACGCCGCGACGGCCCCCGATAGCAAACAAATCACTCAGGAACTGGAGCAGGCAAAAGCGGCGAAACCCGCACAGCCGGAAGTCGTAGAGGCGCTCCAGTCTGCCTTAAATGCGCTTGAGGAACGAAAAGGTTCCCTTGAGCGCATCAAACAATATCAGCAAGTTATCGATAATTATCCGAAACTCTCCGCTACTCTGCGCGCACAATTAAACAACATGCGTGACGAGCCGCGCAGCGTGTCGCCGGGAATGTCTACCGACGCGCTGAATCAGGAAATTCTCCAGGTCAGCAGCCAGTTGCTGGATAAAAGCCGTCAGGCCCAGCAAGAGCAGGAGCGCGCCCGCGAGATTGCCGATTCGCTGAATCAACTGCCGCAACAGCAAACCGACGCCCGCCGTCAGTTAAATGAGATCGAGCGCCGCCTGGGAACGCTTACCGGCAATACTCCGCTCAATCAGGCACAAAATTTCGCGTTGCAGTCTGACTCTGCACGTCTTAAGGCGCTCGTTGATGAACTGGAGCTGGCGCAGCTGTCTGCCAATAACCGCCAGGAATTAGCGCGCTTACGCTCAGAGCTGGCGGAAAAAGAGAGCCAGCAACTGGATGCGTATTTGCAGGCCTTGCGTAATCAATTAAACAGCCAACGTCAGCTTGAGGCGGAGCGGGCGCTGGAAAGTACCGAATTGCTGGCAGAAAACAGCGCCGATTTGCCGAAAGATATCGTCGCGCAATTCAAAATTAACCGCGAACTATCGGCGGCTTTGAATCAACAGGCGCAGCGGATGGATCTCGTTGCCTCGCAACAGCGTCAGGCTGCCAGCCAGACGTTACAGGTCCGGCAGGCGTTGAATACGCTGCGTGAACAGTCGCAATGGCTGGGATCGTCCAATCTGCTCGGCGAAGCGCTGCGGGCGCAGGTGGCACGGCTGCCGGAAATGCCGAAACCACAACAGCTTGATACCGAAATGGCGCAGTTGCGTGTGCAACGGTTACGTTATGAGGATCTGCTTAATAAACAGCCGCTGCTACGGCAAATTCATCAGGCCGACGGTCAGCCGCTGACTGCCGAGCAAAACCGTATTCTGGAAGCACAACTGCGCACTCAGCGTGAGTTGCTGAACTCATTGTTGCAGGGTGGCGACACGCTACTATTGGAACTGACCAAGCTGAAAGTCTCCAACGGGCAACTGGAGGATGCGCTGAAAGAGGTGAACGAAGCAACGCACCGCTATCTGTTCTGGACCTCTGACGTGCGCCCGATGACCATCGCCTGGCCGCTGGAAATCGCCCAGGATCTGCGTCGTCTCATTTCGCTGGACACCTTCAGTCAGTTGGGCAAAGCCAGTGTGATGATGCTGACCAGCAAAGAGACAATTTTGCCGCTGTTTGGCGCGTTGATTCTGGTCGGTTGCAGTATTTACTCGCGCCGCTATTTCACCCGTTTTCTTGAACGTTCGGCGGCGAAAGTTGGCAAAGTGACTCAGGATCACTTCTGGCTGACGTTGCGCACTCTTTTCTGGTCGATTCTCGTCGCGTCACCGTTACCGGTGCTGTGGATGACGCTGGGTTACGGCTTGCGCGAGGCGTGGCCTTATCCGCTGGCGGTCGCGATTGGCGATGGTGTAACGGCCACCGTGCCGCTGCTGTGGGTAGTGATGATTTGCGCCACCTTTGCCCGCCCGAACGGCTTGTTTATCGCTCATTTTGGCTGGCCGCGCGAACGTGTTTCCCGTGGGATGCGCTACTACCTGATGAGCATCGGGCTTATTGTGCCGCTGATTATGGCGCTGATGATGTTCGATAACCTCGACGACCGTGAATTCTCCGGTTCGCTGGGACGGCTTTGCTTTATCCTCATTTGCGGTGCGCTGGCGGTGGTCACCCTCAGCCTGAAAAAGGCCGGGATTCCGCTGTATCTCAACAAAGAGGGCAGCGGCGACAACATTACCAACCATATGCTGTGGAACATGATGATTGGCGCGCCGTTGGTTGCCATTCTGGCGTCGGCGGTGGGTTATCTGGCAACGGCACAGGCGCTGTTAGCGAGGCTTGAAACCTCGGTTGCCATCTGGTTCCTGCTACTGGTGGTTTATCACGTTATCCGCCGCTGGATGCTGATCCAGCGCCGCAGGCTGGCGTTTGATCGGGCGAAGCATCGCCGGGCAGAGATGTTAGCGCAACGTGCGCGTGGCGAAGAGGAAGCGCATCATCACAGTAGCCCGGAAGGAGCAATTGAAGTCGATGAAAGCGAAGTCGATCTCGATGCCATCAGTGCGCAATCCTTGCGGCTGGTGCGCTCAATTTTGATGTTGATCGCCCTGCTTTCTGTCATTGTGCTGTGGTCAGAAATCCATTCCGCTTTCGGCTTCCTCGAAAATATTTCGCTGTGGGATGTCACCTCCACGGTACAGGGCGTAGAAAGTCTGGAGCCAATTACCCTCGGTGCGGTGCTGATTGCCATTCTGGTGTTTATCATCACCACGCAGCTGGTGCGCAACTTGCCCGCGCTGCTGGAACTGGCGATTTTGCAGCACCTGGATTTAACGCCGGGTACGGGTTACGCCATCACCACCATCACCAAATATCTGCTGATGCTGATTGGCGGGCTGGTCGGCTTCTCAATGATTGGTATTGAGTGGTCGAAATTGCAGTGGCTGGTTGCCGCGCTCGGTGTTGGTCTCGGTTTTGGTTTGCAGGAAATTTTCGCCAACTTTATCTCTGGTCTGATTATCCTGTTCGAAAAACCGATTCGCATTGGCGATACGGTGACAATTCGCGATCTCACCGGTAGCGTGACGAAAATTAACACCCGCGCCACCACCATCAGCGACTGGGACCGTAAAGAGATAATCGTGCCGAACAAGGCGTTTATTACCGAGCAGTTTATCAACTGGTCGCTCTCTGACTCGGTCACGCGCGTGGTGTTGACGATACCGGCCCCTGCCGATGCCAATAGCGAAGAAGTGACGGAAATCCTGCTCACCGCAGCGCGTCGCTGCTCGCTGGTGATCGACAACCCGGCACCGGAAGTCTTCCTGGTGGATCTGCAACAGGGGATTCAGATTTTCGAGCTGCGTATTTACGCCGCTGAGATGGGTCACCGTATGCCGCTACGCCATGAGATCCACCAGCTGATTCTGGCTGGCTTCCATGCCCACGGTATCGATATGCCATTCCCGCCCTTCCAGATGCGTCTGGAAAGCCTCAACGGTAAACAAACGGGGAGAACGCTGACGTCTGCGGGCAAAGGTCGTCAGGCGGGAAGTTTGTAAGTTTGTGTGCCGGATGAACCAATCCGGCTCACAAACAAAACTGATAGCGCAGAAAAAACTGCCACAGCCAGTAGCCGAAAATAGCCAGCGCGGTGGCGTACATAAACCAGCCGCGTTTTTTTCGCCACAAAGCGAACCAGAGAAAAGGGAAAAAGAGCGGTAACGTCATTATCACACCAACATCACGGGTATCGTCTTCTTCGAGATACATCAACACATCGCAGACGTTGTTAATCCCGCGTCCATCAATCATCCACTCTTTGTCCAGCGCGGAAGTGATGGTTATCCAGAGGAACGCCACAATAAACCAGATGCAGCATAAGACAAACATGCGCGCACTCATAAGGTAACCGGTCGCTTAATTTCGCTATAGCGCATACGAAACAAATCGCCGTATCCCACTAATTCCCCGCGAAAAACCAGACATCGGATAAGATAAGCGCAATAAATATCCGGCAGGTTTCCCCACCGTTTACCATCGCGATCTTTGAGGGTGTTAATGGTGCTACCCACCACCATCGCCACTTTACGGGTGTGGCAGGCATCGACAAAAGAGAGAATCGTCTGCTCTATTTCCGCTACATCCCCGGCAGAAAATTGCAGCGCCCTGATTTCATCTTCGGTTATTGCCGGGTCCCGGCTGGTGTCATCCATAACATTTCCTGTCTTTACGCCCTATCGTCAGGTAGACGATAGGGCATCGGGTTATTCCACCGCCCACTGCGGATTTTTTGCCACTCTGCTGCAATAGTTCTGGTAAATCGCCATCGCTAACAGCGAGAAGAAGACAGGGCCGCCAATCATCCACAATGTGCTGTCCCAGTCTCCGGCTTCAACCACAGGTTGAATGATGGTGAAGACGTTCGCAAATGTCACCACCAGTACGACAACCACTGTCGCAATCATTGCCGACAAATGCGTTTTGAAAATCACAAACGGTCTGTCGAGATCCTGACGTGCTTTAAAGAACGGGAAAGCCAGCGCGAGGAACAGGTAAGGAAGCGTCATAGACACGTTCGCCATCAGCGTCAGCTTGTTAAAGAACGCCGATGCGGTACCGCCACCAAACGAAACCAGCAGGATGAAGACAGTAACCAACCCGCACTGCATCCACATGGCGATAGACGGCATCCCCATCGCATTCAGGCGCGTCATCGGTTCCGGCCACAATGCTTTCGGCGTCCCCTGGATGATGGCTTTCAACGGTGAATAGCAAAGCGTAAAGAACGCACCGGTATAGGCGAGGAACATCGAAAGTCCGGTAATACGCGCAAACCATACGCCCAGCGACAATGACGCTTCAGGTGACAAATGCAGTGCGTTACCCAGCGTCACCCCGAGGCTCTTCATCAGCACATAGGTAATATTGCCGAGGTTAACGGAACCATTACTTAATACCTGCTGCCAGTTTGTGCTGACGCCCCATAAAAATATTGCCAGCGAATAACCGATTGAAATAACAATAGCGGCAAAAACAATACCTTTGGCAAAGTTCTTTTCTGGATTTTCCGTTTTATCGACCAGACCACCAACCGCTTCAATTCCGCCATAGGCAAAAATGGCAAATACCACAAACGATAGCATTGCCAGACCGGACTGATAACCCGGGTTCGGTGATGCAAGGAAATTAATATCCTGCGCGAAATGCCCACCATTTAATAACAAAATAGTAATGCTTACTAACAGCAATACTAAATTCAGACACATTACTGCAATACCGCCCACCGCAGTAATGCGGGCAATTTTATTAATCCCCTTAGAAGCAACGACGGTGACCAGAATCATCCATGCCACTGCCAGCAGACCAACCACCTGCGTAGGCTCCAGTCCGGCAATACGCCAGTGCTGGGTCATGTCGCTACCATAGAGGAATGTTGAGAACGGTACCCAAACTTTCGCGGAGGTACTCACCATCCAGATGATATAAGAGGAAAACCACATAAACGTACCAATGAAGGCAAAACGTGGTCCGACACTATTATTCATCCAGGAATAGATACCACCTTCTTCTTTGCGATAAGCAGCTCCCATTTCAGCCATCATTAAGGCGAATGGAATAAAGAATAACAATGCAGAAAATATATAAAAGGGAATCGCACTATAACCCATTAAGTAATAAGCCGATGGGCTATTGGCAAAACCAAATACGGAAGTAAAGATCATCAATATGAGTCCTATCAGACTCATTTTTTTTATCGTGTGAGGCATGAAACCATCCTTCATTTCAGCGCGTGTATAACACGTGCCCACTGAACTGCACTGCGCAACATTGAGCAGGCAGCGTAAAAACCAATACAGAATTGATACCTGGATGATATCAAATATCCAGTCTTAAATTGTGGCCTTTAGCGGAAAAATGAAAACATATGCTACAGAATGGCGCTTATTACGCCATTCTTCGCTGTTAATTCAGTAATTTTTCAGAATTATGCCCGGTCAACGCTAAAGGCGATGACTTCAGCCAGTGTCTCCGCGCCCAGCGCCAACATCACCAGACGATCAACACCTAATGCCACGCCGGAACAGTCAGGCATACCGACTTTCAAGGCGTCAATCAGATTCTGGTCAATGGGGTGCTGCGGCAAACCGCGCGCCGCGCGCTTACGGTTATCTTGTTCAAAGCGTTGTTGCTGCTCACGGGCATCCGTCAATTCATGGAAACCATTCGCCAGCTCAATACCTTTATAATAAACCTCAAAGCGTTCAGCGACCCGATGATCTTCGGTACTGATTTGCGCCAGTGATGCCTGGCTGGCTGGAAAGTGGTACACAAAGGTCGGTTTTTCTTTACCAATATTTGGCTCTACGCCAAAGGTAAACAGCAATTGTAGCAACGTGTCGCGGTCTTCTTCGGTATCAGCAACATTGCTCAAATCCAGTTTCGCTGCCACTTCCCGCAGTTGCGTTTTGTCGGCAGAGAGTGGGTCAATTTCCAGATAACGCAAGAAAGCTTGTTGATAAGAAAGGCTTTCTGCTGCAGGGCAGTCCAGCACCTGTTGTAAGAGATCGTCCACCTCGTTCATCAACCGGTACATATCATAGTGCGGTCGATACCACTCCAGCATAGTGAACTCAGGGTTGTGATAACGCCCCATCTCTTCATTACGGAAACTGCGGCACAGCTGGAATACCGGCCCACAACCGGCAACCAGCAGGCGTTTCATATGGTATTCCGGGCTGGTCATTAACCAGAGATTCATCCCCTGCGAATGCCCGGGGCCAACGAAACGTGTCTCAAACGGGACCAAATGAATATCGGTTACCGTCGCCTGGCTCATACAAGGCGTCTCCACCTCCAGCACTCCACGATCGGCAAAGAAACGACGGATCTCCGCCATAATCGCCGCGCGTTTTAATAAGTTAGGAATGGATGCGCTCGGCTGCCAGGATGCCGTTTCGCTCATAGTTAAATCTCCAGTTTTTGACAAGGGCACGAAGTCTACTCGCAACGCGACGGCGAGACAAATTTTACGCAGGAATCAAACAACGGTGGGCAGTGACTAAAAAAAGCACGATCTGATGGTTTAGTAATTAAATTAATCATCTTCAGTGATAATTTAGCCCTCTTGCGCACTAAAAAAATCGATCTCGTCAAATTTCAGACTTATCCATCAGACTATACTGTTGTACCTATAAAGGAGCAGTGGAATAGCGTTCGCAGACCGTAACTTTCAGGCACTTACCCTGAAGTACGGGGCTGTGGGATAAAAACAATCTGGAGGAATGTCGTGCAAACCTTTCAAGCCGATCTTGCCATTGTAGGCGCCGGTGGCGCGGGATTACGTGCTGCAATTGCTGCCGCGCAGGCAAATCCAAATGCAAAAATCGCACTAATCTCAAAAGTATACCCGATGCGTAGCCATACCGTTGCTGCAGAAGGGGGCTCCGCCGCTGTCGCGCAGGATCATGACAGCTTCGAATATCACTTTCACGATACAGTAGCGGGTGGCGACTGGTTGTGTGAGCAGGATGTCGTGGATTATTTCGTCCACCACTGCCCAACCGAAATGACCCAACTGGAACTGTGGGGGTGCCCATGGAGCCGTCGCCCGGATGGTAGCGTCAACGTACGTCGCTTCGGCGGCATGAAAATCGAGCGTACCTGGTTCGCCGCCGATAAGACCGGCTTCCATATGCTGCACACGCTGTTCCAGACCTCTCTGCAATTCCCGCAGATCCAGCGTTTTGACGAACATTTCGTGCTGGATATTCTGGTTGATGATGGTCATGTTCGCGGCCTGGTAGCAATGAACATGATGGAAGGCACGCTGGTGCAGATCCGTGCTAACGCGGTCGTTATGGCTACCGGCGGTGCGGGTCGCGTTTATCGTTACAACACCAACGGCGGCATCGTTACCGGTGACGGTATGGGTATGGCGCTAAGCCACGGCGTTCCGCTGCGTGACATGGAATTCGTTCAGTATCACCCAACCGGTCTGCCAGGTTCCGGTATCCTGATGACCGAAGGCTGCCGTGGTGAAGGCGGTATTCTGGTCAACAAAAATGGCTACCGTTATCTGCAAGATTACGGCATGGGCCCGGAAACTCCGCTGGGCGAGCCGAAAAACAAATATATGGAACTGGGTCCACGCGACAAAGTTTCTCAGGCCTTCTGGCACGAATGGCGTAAAGGCAACACCATCTCCACGCCGCGTGGTGATGTGGTTTATCTCGACCTGCGTCACCTCGGCGAGAAAAAACTGCATGAACGTCTGCCGTTCATCTGCGAACTGGCGAAAGCGTACGTTGGCGTCGATCCGGTTAAAGAACCGATTCCGGTACGACCGACCGCACACTACACCATGGGCGGTATCGAAACCGATCAGAACTGTGAAACCCGCATTAAAGGTCTGTTCGCCGTGGGTGAATGTTCCTCTGTTGGTCTGCACGGTGCAAACCGTCTGGGCTCCAACTCCCTGGCGGAACTGGTGGTCTTCGGCCGTCTGGCCGGTGAACAAGCGACAGAGCGTGCAGCAACTGCCGGTAATGGCAACGAAGCGGCAATTGAAGCGCAGGCAGCTGGCGTTGAACAACGTCTGAAAGATCTGGTTAACCAGGATGGCGGCGAAAACTGGGCGAAGATCCGCGACGAAATGGGCCTGGCAATGGAAGAAGGTTGCGGTATCTACCGTACGCCGGAACTGATGCAGAAAACCATCGACAAGCTGGCAGAGCTGCAGGAACGCTTCAAGCGCGTGCGCATCACCGACACTTCCAGCGTGTTCAACACCGACCTGCTCTACACCATTGAACTGGGCCACGGTCTGAACGTTGCTGAATGTATGGCGCACTCCGCAATGGCACGTAAAGAGTCCCGCGGCGCACACCAGCGTCTGGACGAAGGTTGCACCGAGCGTGACGACGTCAACTTCCTCAAACACACCCTCGCCTTCCGCGATGCTGATGGCACGACTCGCCTGGAGTACAGCGACGTGAAGATTACTACGCTGCCGCCAGCTAAACGCGTTTACGGTGGCGAAGCGGATGCAGCCGATAAGGCGGAAGCAGCCAATAAGAAGGAGAAGGCGAATGGCTGAGATGAAAAACCTGAAAATTGAGGTGGTGCGCTATAACCCGGAAGTCGATACCGCACCGCATAGCGCATTCTATGAAGTGCCTTATGACGCAACTACCTCATTACTGGATGCGCTGGGCTACATCAAAGACAACCTGGCACCGGACCTGAGCTACCGCTGGTCCTGCCGTATGGCGATTTGTGGTTCCTGCGGCATGATGGTTAACAACGTGCCAAAACTGGCATGTAAAACCTTCCTGCGTGATTACACCGACGGTATGAAGGTTGAAGCGTTAGCTAACTTCCCGATTGAACGCGATCTGGTGGTCGATATGACCCACTTCATCGAAAGTCTGGAAGCGATCAAACCGTACATCATCGGCAACTCCCGCACCGCGGATCAGGGTACTAACATCCAGACCCCGGCGCAGATGGCGAAGTATCACCAGTTCTCCGGTTGCATCAACTGTGGTCTGTGCTACGCCGCGTGCCCGCAGTTTGGCCTGAACCCAGAGTTCATCGGTCCGGCTGCCATTACGCTGGCGCATCGTTATAACGAAGATAGCCGCGACCACGGTAAGAAGGAGCGTATGGCGCAGTTGAACAGCCAGAACGGCGTATGGAGCTGTACTTTCGTGGGCTATTGCTCCGAAGTCTGCCCGAAACACGTCGATCCGGCTGCGGCCATTCAGCAGGGCAAAGTAGAAAGTTCGAAAGACTTTCTTATCGCGACCCTGAAACCACGCTAAGGAGTGCAACATGACGACTAAACGTAAACCGTATGTACGGCCAATGACGTCCACCTGGTGGAAAAAATTGCCGTTTTATCGCTTTTACATGCTGCGCGAAGGCACGGCGGTTCCGGCTGTGTGGTTCAGCATTGAACTGATTTTCGGGCTGTTTGCCCTGAAAAATGGCCCGGAAGCCTGGGCGGGATTCGTCGACTTTTTACAAAACCCGGTTATTGTGATCATTAACCTGATCACTCTGGCGGCAGCTCTGCTGCACACCAAAACCTGGTTTGAACTGGCACCGAAAGCGGCCAATATCATTGTAAAAGACGAAAAAATGGGTCCAGAGCCAATTATCAAAAGTCTCTGGGCGGTAACTGTGGTTGCCACCATCGTAATCCTGTTTGTTGCCCTGTACTGGTAAGGAGCCTGAGATGATCAATCCAAATCCAAAGCGTTCTGACGAACCGGTATTCTGGGGCCTCTTCGGGGCCGGTGGTATGTGGAGCGCAATTATTGCGCCGGTGATGATCCTGCTGGTGGGTATTCTGCTGCCGCTGGGGCTGTTTCCGGGTGATGCACTGAGCTACGAGCGCGTTCTGGCGTTCGCGCAGAGCTTCATTGGTCGCGTATTCCTGTTCCTGATGATCGTTCTGCCGCTGTGGTGTGGTTTACACCGTATGCACCACGCGATGCACGATCTGAAAATCCACGTACCTGCGGGCAAATGGGTTTTCTACGGTCTGGCTGCTATCCTGACAGTTGTCACGCTGATTGGTGTCGTTACAATCTAACGCATCGCCAATGTAAATCCGGCCCGCCTATGGCGGGCCGTTTTGTATGGAAACCAGACCCTATGTTCAAAACGACGCTCTGCGCCTTATTAATTACCGCCTCTTGCTCCACATTTGCTGCCCCCCAAAAAATCAACGATATTGTGCATCGCACAATTACCCCGCTTATAGAGCAACAAAAGATCCCCGGTATGGCGGTGGCGGTAATTTATCAGGGTAAACCTTATTACTTTACCTGGGGCTATGCGGACATCGCCAAAAAGCAGCCCGTCACACAGCAAACGTTGTTTGAGTTAGGTTCGGTCAGCAAAACATTTACGGGCGTGCTTGGTGGCGACGCTATTGCTCGAGGGGAAATCAAGTTAAGCGATCCCGCAACAAAATACTGGCCTGAACTTACCGCTAAACAGTGGAACGGGATCACACTATTACATCTCGCAACCTACACCGCTGGCGGCCTGCCATTGCAGGTGCCGGATGAGGTGAAATCCTCAAGCGACTTGCTGCGCTTCTATCAAAACTGGCAGCCTGCATGGGCTCCAGGAACACAACGTCTGTATGCCAACTCCAGTATCGGTTTGTTCGGCGCACTGGCTGTGAAGCCGTCTGGTTTGAGTTTTGAGCAGGCGATGCAAACACGTGTCTTCCAGCCACTCAAACTCAACCATACGTGGATTAATGTACCGCCCGCAGAAGAAAAGAATTACGCCTGGGGATATCGCGAAGGCAAGGCAGTTCATGTTTCGCCAGGGGCGTTAGATGCTGAAACTTATGGTGTGAAGTCGACCATTGAAGATATGGCCTGCTGGGTACGAAGCAATATGAATCCCCGTGATATCAACGACAAAACACTTCAGCAAGGGATACAACTGGCACAATCTCGCTACTGGCAAACCGGCGATATGTATCAGGGCCTGGGCTGGGAAATGCTGGACTGGCCGGTAAATCCTGACAGCATCATTAACGGCAGTGGCAATAAAATTGCACTGGCAGCACGCCCCGTAAAAGCGATTACGCCCCCAACTCCTGCAGTACGCGCATCATGGGTACATAAAACAGGGGCAACCGGCGGATTTGGTAGCTATGTCGCGTTTATTCCAGAAAAAGAGCTGGGTATAGTGATGCTGGCTAACAAAAACTATCCCAATCCAGCGAGAGTCACCGCCGCCTGGCAGATTCTCAACGCTCTACAGTAAAATTTCATCGGGTCCGAATTTTCGGACCTTTTCTGCGCTTTTCCTTGCTGTCATCTACACTTAGAAAAAAACCAGTAAGGAAACATTTATGCGCCTGCTCCCTCTCGTTGCCGCAGCGACAGCTGCATTTCTGGTCGTTGCCTGCAGTTCTCCTACGCCGCCGCGTGGCGTGACAGTAGTGAATAATTTCGACGCTAAACGCTATCTCGGTACCTGGTATGAGATTGCCCGTTTTGATCACCGTTTTGAACGTGGACTGGAAAAAGTCACCGCAACATACAGTCTGCGTGATGACGGCGGCCTGAATGTCATTAATAAAGGCTATAACCCTGACAGAGGAATGTGGCAACAGAGTGAAGGGAAAGCGTACTTTACCGGCGCACCAACTCGCGCTGCGCTGAAAGTGTCATTCTTTGGTCCTTTCTATGGCGGTTATAACGTCATTGCACTTGATCGGGAATACCGCCATGCGCTGGTTTGCGGCCCGGACCGCGACTACCTGTGGATACTCTCCCGCACGCCAACCATTTCTGACGAAGTGAAACAGGAGATGCTGGCAGTCGCGACCCGGGAAGGGTTTGATGTCAGTAAGTTTATTTGGGTACAGCAGCCCGGTAGTTATTGAGTGCTGAGTTTCAGACCAATAATCCCCAATACGATTAACGCCAGACTCGCCAGGCGCATCGGGTTAGCGGACTCACCGAGCAGTACAATGCCGGTGATGGCCGCGCCGACTGCGCCAATACCCGTCCACACGGCATAAGCCGTCCCTACTGGTAACGATTTCATCGCCCAGGCAAGTAGCGCCATACTGACAATCATCGCCGTCACAGTAATAACACTCGGCGTCAAACGACTAAAGCCGTGGGTATATTTCAGGCCAACGGCCCATACCACTTCCAGCAGACCAGCAATAACTAAGATAATCCAGGACATATCAGGCTCCGGAGAATTGGGGCCGTCCCCGGTGAAAAGAGGCGTTTGCAGGTCGTCCTGCAAAGCTGATGGTTGAACGGATATTTTGCCAGGTGGCAGGGGAATTTCAACTATTACCTTTATGACTATCACAGAAAAAACAAACGGCACGACACAGCTGTCGTACCGTTATTGCTTATTGCTGCGCTTTCGTTGCTGCGCCAGAAATCGCGTTACCGCCATCAGAAATGTCTTCACCAACGCCACGCGTGGTGTTGCAGGCAGTTAATACTGTTGAAAGCACCAGAACAGAAAAGATCGCTGCAATTGTCTTCTTCACCATAACGTCTTCCTTTTAGGTAATGTTATTTATGTTTGCCTATAGCAAATTAATAATAGACAACATCACCAAAAATGATGGAAATCTGATGATTTTTCGGAAGAGAAGAAAAATTAGCTGGCAGCGCGGGAGATGGAGTTGCCGAGATGTTTGATGTCTTCGCCGAAACCGCGAGCGGTGTTACAGCCCGTGAGCAGCGTGCTGGCAAGCAAAACAAGAACGATAAGGCGTTTCATCATCTCTGACCTGAATAAGTGATGGTGCAGCCTGCAGGCCGCACCACAACCGCATTACTTAACGCGAGAGACGTATTCACCAGAGCGGGTATCCACTTTGATGACTTCGCCGATTTGTACAAACAGCGGAACTTTAACCACAGCGCCAGTAGACAGGGTAGCCGGTTTGCCGCCAGTACCTGCGGTATCACCTTTCAGGCCCGGATCGGTATCAACGATTTCCAGTTCAACGAAGTTCGGCGGAGTAACGGAGATCGGCTGACCATTCCACAGAGTTACGATACACTCTGCCTGATCCAGCAACCATTTAGCGTTATCGCCAATTGCTTTTGCATCAGCAGACAGCTGCTCGAAAGTTTCGTTGTTCATGAAGTGCCAGAACTCACCGTCGTTGTACAGGTAAGTCAGGTTCATATCGACAACATCAGCGCCTTCAGCGGAATCAGTAGATTTGAAGGTTTTTTCTACGCGAGTACCGGTCAGCAGACGACGCAGTTTAACGCGAGCAAATGCCTGGCCTTTACCCGGTTTTACGAATTCACTCGCTTCAACCGCGTAAGGTTCGCCGTCTAACATGATTTTAAGACCAGCACGAAAATCGTTGCTATAGTACGTTGCCATAAGGCCCTCTGAAATTTGTTAATTGGTAGCTAAGCCACAAAATGGCGCATATTGTAACCCTAAATACCCCATCCAGAGAAGATTGGTTAACGCAACTTGCCGATGTTGTGACCGATCCTGATGAACTTCTGCGTCTTTTGAATATAGACGCGGACGAAAAACTGTTGGCCGGACGCAGCGCCAAAAAGCTGTTTGCCCTGCGTGTGCCCCGCTCATTTATCGATCGTATGGAGAAAGGCAATCCGGACGATCCTCTTTTGCGTCAGGTACTTACCTCGCAAGATGAGTTTGTCGTCGCGCCCGGATTCTCCACCGACCCGCTGGAAGAACAGCACAGCGTAGTGCCTGGTTTGTTGCATAAATACCACAACCGGGCGCTTTTGCTGGTCAAAGGCGGCTGCGCGGTAAATTGCCGTTATTGCTTCCGTCGCCATTTCCCCTATGCCGAAAATCAGGGCAACAAGCGTAACTGGCAAACTGCACTTGAGTATGTTGCTGCACATCCGGAACTGGACGAGATGATTTTCTCCGGCGGCGATCCGCTGATGGCGAAAGATCACGAGCTGGACTGGTTGCTCACGCAACTGGAAGCCATCCCGCATATCAAACGTCTGCGGATTCACAGCCGTCTGCCGATTGTGATCCCGGCACGCGTCACTGATGCGCTGGTTGAACGCTTTTCACATACTACGCTGCAAATCTTGCTGGTGAATCACATCAACCATGCCAATGAGGTAGATGAAACATTCCGTCAGGCAATGGCTAAGTTGCGCCGGGTAGGCGTTACTTTGCTGAACCAGAGTGTTCTGTTACGTGGCGTGAACGATAACGCGCAAACACTGGCAAACCTGAGTAATGCGTTGTTCGATGCCGGCGTGATGCCGTATTACCTGCATGTGCTCGATAAAGTACAGGGCGCGGCGCATTTTATGGTGAGTGATGACGAAGCACGGCAGATTATGCGTGAGTTGCTGACACTGGTGTCGGGATATCTGGTGCCGAAACTGGCGCGTGAAATTGGTGGCGAACCCAGCAAAACGCCGTTGGATCTCCAGCTACGCCAGCAGTAACTGATTAAACAGGGAAGTTAAACATTAAAATTGCCTGATGCGCTACGCTTATCAGGCCTACATCGTGCATTGAAATTGAATGGATTTGCAATGAACTGTAGGCCGGATAAGGCGTTTACGCCGCATCCGGCAAGAGCAACAAACGCAAGTACAGCAACCTGTCATTAAACTGAGAAATTTAATCTTTGCACGTTGCATAACCTTTAATTATTCATATGCATTGCTGTTGTTACTTTTTATATAGCTAACACCAATAATTAACCTTTCTTTTCTGTTTATATAGAGTGAGCACGGCTATTTATGTTATTTTAACAACTATTACTACCAAGCCCATTTATCTGGCTTATAAATTAAAATTAATTATTTAATTGAGAAATGGTTAGGGAGAACCTACATGGCCATAAGCATCAAGGGTGTTAATACCGGTGTTATTCGCAAGAGTAATAATTTCATTGCACTGGCGCTGAAAATTAAAGAACCTCGCAATAAAGAATCGTTGTTCTTTATGTCTGTCATGGAACTGCGCGACCTGCTGATTGCGCTGGAAAGTCGTCTGCATCAAAAGCATAAACTGGATGCTGCTGCACGCCTTCAGTATGAGCAAGCTCGCGATAAAGTCATTAAGAAAATGGCAGAAAACATCCCAGAAATTCTGGTTGATGAGCTTAAAAATGCCGATATTAATCGTCGGGTTAACACGCTGGAACTTACCGATAATCAAGGCGAAAATCTTACCTTCGTATTAACGCTACATGACGGTAGCAAATGTGAGTTAGTCGTCAATGAGTTGCAGATTGAAATGCTGGCGCGAGCAATCATTTATGCAATTAATAATGCGGAAATGCGTGAACTGGCATTACGTATTACCTCACTGTTAGATTTCCTGCCGTTATATGACGTTGACTGCCAGGAAAATGGCAATCTGGAATATGACACCTATTCCCAACCGGAATGGAAACATAACTTGTTCGACCATTATCTGGCGGTGCTTTACCGCTTTAAAGATGAAAGTGGCAAAGAACAATTTAGCGGCGCAGTGGTGAAAACGCGTGAAGCAACGCCGGGTAAAGAAATAGAGGCGATCACTCGCCGAATGCTTGATTTCAGCCCACGACTGAAAAAACTCGCGGGTGTGCCATGTCAGGTCTATGTTCGCACCGTAGCGGCGAATAACGCCCAACCGCTAACCCAGGATCAATGCTTACGCGCGCTGCATCACTTACGTGTTCAATCCACCAGCAAAACTGCACCACAGGCGAAATAATCTCATCTTTGCTAATGCGAGGCTGGAGCCATCCAGCCTGAAATGACTGATAACGTGATCGTTGGTCATGCCGGATGCGGCGTAAACGCCTTATCTGGCCTACAAATTCTCAAGCATTCAATCAGTTGCAATGCCTGCTGTAGGCCTGATAAGCGAAGCGCATCAGGCAATAATACGTTTGTCACCCAGCCTCTGGATCACATCAGTTCGGGCACTTATAAACCTGACCGATAATCTGGCTATCCGTCGGGACAAAACTGGACAACATTCCCTGCGACGGGCTGCTGATGCCATAAATCACGTTACCGCCCATTGCAGCCGCCTGGTTGCGCAGATCGTTTGCTGCGCCGCGCATAGAACCGCCCTCTTCTCCGTGTTGCCCGGAAAGCCAGTTGCTTTGCTTACCTGTCGCAGTACCAATCAGCTGGCACTCTGCGCCTGGCTGCTCGTCCACAATGCGTACACTCTGACCGGCAGCACTCAATTCGTTGCTGGAGCTACAACCCGCCATCAGTAGCGCGGCACCGACAATCCCTGCTAAGTATTTTACGTGCATGTTATTCCCCATAATCAATGAGCTGGACGCCACTCGCGTCGTCCGTGTCTGAATCTTATACTAGAAAGATGACCAAAAGAAAAACCCCCAGACATTTCTGCCCGGGGGTTTGTTTATTTCTGCGAGGTGCAGGGCAATTACATCATGCCGCCCATGCCACCCATGCCGCCCATACCGCCAGCAGCGCCTAAGTCAGCTGCATCATTTTTCGGCAGGTCGGTAACCATGCACTCGGTGGTGATCATCAGGCCAGCCACAGAAGCCGCGTACTGCAGAGCAGAACGGGTTACTTTGGTTGGGTCCAGGATACCCATGTCGATCATGTTGCCGTATTCTTCGGTTGCTGCGTTGTAACCGTAGTTGCCGTCGCCGCCTTTAACGGTGTTAGCAACAACAGACGGTTCTTCGCCGCAGTTCAGGACGATCTGACGCAGCGGAGCTTCCATTGCACGCAGTGCAACTTTGATACCCACGTTCTGGTCTTCGTTCTGACCACGCAGGTCAGCCAGTTTAGACGCTACGCGGATCAGCGCAACACCACCACCAGCAACCACGCCTTCTTCTACCGCAGCACGGGTCGCGTGCAGGGCGTCTTCAACGCGTGCTTTTTTCTCTTTCATTTCAACTTCGGTAGCAGCACCTACTTTGATAACTGCAACGCCGCCTGCCAGTTTCGCTACGCGTTCCTGCAGTTTTTCACGGTCGTAGTCAGAAGTTGCTTCTTCAATCTGCTGACGGATCTGAGCAACACGGCCCTGGATTGCAGCTTCTTCACCCACGCCATCGATGATAGTGGTGGTGTCTTTGTTGATCACAACACGTTTAGCCTGACCCAGGTCTTCCAGGGTTGCTTTTTCCAGTTCCATACCGATCTCTTCAGAGATCACGGTACCGCCAGTCAGGGTTGCGATATCCTGCAGCATAGCTTTACGACGATCGCCGAAGCCCGGAGCTTTAACTGCAGCAACTTTCACGATGCCACGCATGGTGTTAACAACCAGAGTTGCCAGCGCTTCGCCTTCTACATCTTCAGCGATGATCAGCAGCGGTTTGCCTGCTTTGGCAACGGCTTCCAGAACCGGCAGCATTTCGCGGATGTTGGAGATTTTCTTGTCAGCCAGCAGGATGAACGGGCTTTCCAGTTCTACTGCGCCAGTTTCCGGCTTGTTGATGAAGTAAGGAGACAGGTAGCCACGGTCGAACTGCATACCTTCAACCACGTCCAGTTCGTCCTGCAGACCGGTACCGTCTTCAACGGTGATAACGCCTTCTTTACCGACTTTGTCCATCGCTTCTGCGATCAGTTTACCTACGGTTTCGTCGGAGTTAGCGGAGATGGTACCAACCTGAGCAATCGCTTTAGAATCAGAGCACGGTACGGACAGCGCTTTCAGTTCTTCAACTGCAGCGGTAACCGCTTTGTCGATACCACGTTTCAGGTCCATCGGGTTCATGCCCGCAGCAACAGCTTTCAGACCTTCAGTGATGATAGCCTGAGCCAGTACGGTTGCAGTGGTGGTACCGTCGCCTGCAGCGTCGTTCGCTTTGGAGGCAACTTCTTTCACCATCTGCGCACCCATATTTTCGAACTTGTCTTCCAGTTCGATTTCACGAGCAACGGAAACACCATCTTTGGTGATGGTCGGTGCACCGAAAGATTTATCCAGAACTACGTTACGGCCTTTCGGACCGAGGGTAACTTTCACTGCATCTGCCAGTACGTTTACGCCGCGCAGCATTTTCACACGAGCGTCGTTACCGAATTTTACGTCTTTAGCTGCCATTATCTTTATTCCTTAAATTCGTATGTTCAGTGTCGTGCGCGGATTACGCTTCAACAATTGCCAGAATGTCGCTTTCGGACATGATCAACACTTCTTCATTGTCGATCTTCTCAGATTTCACACCGTAGCCATCGTTGAAAATAACGATGTCGCCAACTTTCACATCCAGCGGCTTCACTTCGCCATTTTCAAGGATACGGCCATTGCCGACAGCCAGCACTTCGCCACGGGTGGATTTAGCCGCTGCAGAGCCGGTCAGAACGATGCCGCCAGCAGATTTAGTTTCAACTTCTTTACGCTTGACGATCACGCGATCATGCAATGGACGAATATTCATTGATAACTCTCCTTTGAGAAAGTCCGTATCTGTTATGGGTGACGCCGGAGCTTACGTGGTTTCCCGGCTGGTGACCAGAGAAATGGGGATGAGGCTTCGCCCCTTCAAGGGGGAAAAAGAAAAAAAATTCTGATCAGCACAAAATCGGGTGAAAACCCTGATTCACCTCACATTTCATCGCAATTTCTTCATCACCGTCATAAGCGAATCTGATTGTGCTACCATCGAAAATCTACGCAGTTGCCCAAAATTTGGGCGCAATCGGACATCAACCCATGAGTGGACTCAAACAAGAACTGGGGCTGGCCCAGGGCATTGGCCTGCTATCGACGTCATTATTAGGCACTGGCGTGTTTGCCGTTCCTGCGTTAGCTGCGCTGGTAGCAGGCAATAACAGCCTGTGGGCGTGGCCCGTTTTGATTATCTTAGTGTTCCCGATTGCGATTGTGTTTGCGATTCTGGGTCGCCACTATCCCAGCGCAGGCGGTGTCGCGCACTTCGTCGGTATGGCTTTTGGTTCGCGGCTTGAGCGAGTCACCGGCTGGTTGTTTTTATCGGTCATTCCCGTGGGTTTGCCTGCCGCGCTACAAATTGCTGCCGGATTCGGCCAGGCAATGTTTGGCTGGCATAGCTGGCAACTGTTGTTGGCAGAACTCGGTACGCTGGCGTTGGTGTGGTATATCGGTACTCGCGGTGCCAGTTCCAGTGCAAATCTACAAACCGTTATTGCCGGACTTATCGTCGCGCTGATTGTCGCTATCTGGTGGGCGGGCGATATCAAACCTGCGAGTATCCCCTTCCCTGCGCCAGGAAATATCGAACTTACCGGGTTATTTGCTGCGTTATCAGTGATGTTCTGGTGTTTTGTCGGTCTGGAAGCATTTGCCCATCTTGCCTCGGAATTTAAAAATCCAGAGCGTGATTTTCCTCGTGCTTTGATGATTGGTCTGCTGCTGGCAGGATTAGTCTACTGGGGCTGTACGGTAGTTGTCTTACACTTCGACGCCTATGGTGAACAAATGGCCGCGGCAGCATCGCTTCCAAAAATTGTAGTGCAACTGTTCGGTGTAGGAGCGTTATGGATTGCCTGCGTAATTGGCTATCTGGCCTGCTTTGCCAGTCTCAACATTTATATACAGAGCTTCGCCCGCCTGGTCTGGTCGCAGGCGCAACATAATCCTGACCACTACCTGGCACGCCTCTCTTCTCGCCATATCCCGAATAATGCCCTCAATGCGGTGCTCGGCTGCTGCGTGGTGAGCACGTTGGTGATTCATGCTTTAGAGATCAATCTGGACGCTCTTATTATTTATGCCAATGGCATCTTTATTATGATTTATCTGTTATGCATGCTGGCAGGCTGTAAATTATTGCAAGGACGTTATCGACTACTGGCGGTGGTTGGCGGGCTGTTATGCGTTCTGTTACTGGCAATGGTCGGCTGGAAAAGTCTCTATGCGCTGATCATGCTGGCGGGGTTATGGCTGTTTCTGCCAAAACGAAAAACGCCGGAAAATGGCATAACCACATAATCCGGCGTTTCGACATTAATCCTGGCGATCGTCTTTATGATCAAGGCGGTCGCGCTCATCATCCTTTCGCTGGTACTCACCATCAAAAGTATTACCGCCACCGGTCCCGGCGCTAAAACCGCCGCCTGGCATACGAGAAAAGCGCAAATGCGGCATCAACTTCACTGTCAGATGCTTTTGCACCGGCGGTAATAAAAGCAGAAGACCGAGGAAGTCGGTGAAAAAGCCCGGTAATAAAAGCAGCAAACCGGCAATGATCAGCGAAACACTTTTAATCATCTCCGCCGCTGGGTTTTCACCCGCCGCCATTTTTTGCTGCATCAGCACGAAATTCTTAAAGCCCTGGTTACGTACCAGTGACATCCCGATAACTGACGTGAATATAACCAGCACGAGGGTCAGCAATACCCCCAATACATGGGCAACCTGAATAAAGATTGAAATCTCAATATAGACATAAAGGAAAATGGCAATAAAAGGTAACCAGCGCAAAGGTTTCTCCTGTAATAGCAGCCGGTAAAACCCGGCTACCTGAATGGGTTGCGAATCGCGTTCAGCTTATATTGTGGTCATTAGCAAAATTTCAAGATGTTTGCGCAACTATTTTTGGTAGTAATCCCAAAGCGGTGATCTATTTCACAAATTAATAATTAAGGGGTAAAAACCGACACTTAAAGTGATCCAGATTACGGTAGAAATCCTCAAGCAGCATATGATCTCGGGTATTCGGTCGATGCAGGGGATAATCGTCGGTCGAAAAACATTCGAAACCACATATATTCTGTGTGTTTAAAGCAAATCATTGGCAGCTTGAAAAAGAAGGTTCACATGTCAAACAACATTCGTATCGAAGAAGATCTGTTGGGTACCAGGGAAGTTCCAGCTGATGCCTACTATGGTGTTCACACTCTGAGAGCGATTGAAAACTTCTATATCAGCAACAACAAAATCAGTGATATTCCTGAATTTGTTCGCGGTATGGTAATGGTTAAAAAAGCCGCAGCTATGGCAAACAAAGAGCTGCAAACCATTCCTAAAAGTGTAGCGAATGCCATCATTGCCGCATGTGATGAAGTCCTGAACAACGGAAAATGCATGGATCAGTTCCCGGTAGACGTCTACCAGGGCGGCGCAGGTACTTCCGTAAACATGAACACCAACGAAGTGCTGGCCAATATCGGTCTGGAACTGATGGGTCACCAGAAAGGTGAATATCAGTACCTGAACCCGAACGACCATGTTAACAAATGTCAGTCCACTAACGACGCCTACCCGACCGGTTTCCGTATCGCAGTTTACTCTTCCCTGATTAAGCTGGTAGATGCGATTAACCAACTGCGTGAAGGCTTTGAACGTAAAGCTGTCGAATTCCAGGACATCCTGAAAATGGGTCGTACCCAGCTGCAGGACGCAGTACCGATGACCCTCGGTCAGGAATTCCGCGCTTTCAGCATCCTGCTGAAAGAGGAAGTGAAAAACATCCAACGTACCGCTGAACTGCTGCTGGAAGTTAACCTTGGCGCAACAGCAATCGGTACTGGTCTGAACACGCCGAAAGAGTACTCTCCGCTGGCAGTGAAAAAACTGGCTGAAGTCACTGGCTTCCCATGCGTACCGGCTGAAGACCTGATCGAAGCGACCTCTGACTGCGGCGCTTATGTTATGGTTCACGGCGCGCTGAAACGCCTGGCTGTGAAGATGTCCAAAATCTGTAACGACCTGCGCTTGCTCTCTTCTGGCCCACGTGCCGGCCTGAACGAGATCAACCTGCCGGAACTGCAGGCGGGCTCTTCCATCATGCCAGCTAAAGTAAACCCGGTTGTTCCGGAAGTGGTTAACCAGGTATGCTTCAAAGTCATCGGTAACGACACCACTGTTACCATGGCAGCAGAAGCAGGTCAGCTGCAGTTGAACGTTATGGAGCCGGTCATTGGCCAGGCTATGTTCGAATCCGTTCACATTCTGACCAACGCTTGCTACAACCTGCTGGAAAAATGCATTAACGGCATCACTGCTAACAAAGAAGTGTGCGAAGGTTACGTTTACAACTCTATCGGTATCGTTACTTACCTGAACCCGTTCATCGGTCACCACAACGGTGACATCGTGGGTAAAATCTGTGCCGAAACCGGTAAGAGTGTACGTGAAGTCGTTCTGGAACGCGGTCTGTTGACTGAAGCGGAACTTGACGATATTTTCTCCGTACAGAATCTGATGCACCCGGCTTACAAAGCAAAACGCTATACTGATGAAAGCGAACAGTAATCGTACAGGGTAGTACAAATAAAGAAGGCACGTCAGATGACGTGCCTTTTTTCTTGTGAGCAGTAACTTAAAAATAACAACCTAATATCAACTTGTTAAAAAACAAGGAAGGCTAATATGCTAGTTGTAGAACTCATCATAGTTTTGCTGGCGATCTTCTTGGGCGCCAGATTGGGGGGAATAGGTATTGGTTTTGCAGGCGGATTGGGGGTGCTGGTTCTTGCCGCTATTGGCGTTAAACCCGGTAACATCCCGTTCGATGTCATTTCCATTATCATGGCGGTTATCGCCGCTATTTCTGCCATGCAGGTTGCTGGCGGTCTGGACTATCTGGTTCATCAGACAGAAAAGCTGCTGCGCCGTAACCCGAAATACATCACGATCCTCGCACCGATCGTGACCTATTTCCTGACTATCTTTGCTGGTACTGGCAACATCTCTCTGGCGACACTGCCAGTTATCGCTGAAGTTGCGAAGGAACAAGGCGTCAAACCTTGCCGTCCGCTGTCTACTGCAGTGGTATCCGCGCAGATTGCGATCACCGCATCGCCAATCTCAGCGGCAGTGGTTTACATGTCTTCCGTGATGGAAGGTCATGGCATCAGCTACCTCCATCTGCTCTCCGTGGTCATCCCGTCCACCCTGCTGGCGGTTCTGGTGATGTCCTTTCTGGTCACTATGCTGTTCAACTCCAAACTCTCTGACGATCCGATTTATCGCAAGCGTCTGGAAGAGGGCCTGGTTGAACTGCGCGGTGAAAAGCAGATTGAAATCAAATCCGGTGCAAAAACGTCCGTCTGGCTGTTCCTGCTGGGCGTAGTTGGCGTGGTTATCTATGCAATCATCAACAGCCCAAGCATGGGTCTGGTTGAAAAACCGCTGATGAACACCACCAACGCAATCCTGATCATCATGCTCAGCGTTGCAACTCTGACCACCGTTATCTGTAAAGTCGATACCGACAATATCCTCAACTCCAGCACCTTCAAAGCAGGTATGAGCGCCTGTATTTGTATCCTGGGTGTTGCGTGGCTGGGCGATACTTTCGTTTCCAACAACATCGACTGGATCAAAGATACCGCTGGTGAAGTGATTCAGGGTCATCCGTGGCTGCTGGCCGTCATCTTCTTCTTTGCTTCTGCTCTGCTGTACTCTCAGGCTGCAACCGCAAAAGCACTGATGCCGATGGCTCTGGCACTGAACGTTTCTCCGCTGACCGCTGTTGCTTCTTTCGCTGCGGTGTCTGGTCTGTTCATTCTGCCGACCTACCCGACGCTGGTTGCTGCGGTACAGATGGATGACACGGGTACTACCCGTATCGGTAAATTCGTCTTCAACCATCCGTTCTTCATCCCGGGTACTCTGGGTGTTGCCCTGGCCGTTTGCTTCGGCTTCGTGCTGGGTAGCTTCATGCTGTAATGACCAATCGCGGGGCGTTCACGCCCCGCTTTCTTTCCCGCCGACTAACATCCTTCCCCCGTCCGTTGTATAGTGACCTCTCTCTTGCGGTTCCATCTGTTCTTGCGAGGTGTTTATGCTTGATGAAAAAAGTTCGAATACCGCGTCTGTCGTGGTGCTATGTACCGCACCGGATGAAGCGACAGCCCAGGATTTAGCCGCCAAAGTGCTGGCGGAAAAACTGGCGGCCTGCGCGACCTTGATCCCCGGCGCTACCTCTCTCTATTACTGGGAAGGTAAGCTGGAGCAAGAATACGAAGTGCAGATGATTTTAAAAACTACCGTATCTCACCAGCAGGCACTGCTGGAATGCCTGAAGTCTCATCATCCATATCAAACCCCGGAACTTCTGGTTTTACCTGTTACACACGGAGACACAGATTACCTCTCATGGCTCAACGCATCTTTACGCTGATCCTGCTACTTTGCAGCACTTCCGTTTTTGCCGGATTATTCGACGCGCCGGGACGTTCACAATTTGTCCCAGCGGATCAAGCCTTTGCTTTTGATTTTCAGCAAAACCAACATGACCTTAATCTGACCTGGCAGATCAAAGACGGTTACTACCTCTACCGTAAACAGATCCGCATTACGCCGGAACACGCGAAAATTGCCGACGTGCAGCTGCCGCAAGGCGTCTGGCATGAAGATGAGTTTTACGGCAAAAGCGAGATTTACCGCGATCGGCTGACGCTTCCCGTAACCATCAACCAGGCGAGTGCGGGAGCGACGTTAACTGTCACCTACCAGGGCTGTGCTGATGCCGGTTTCTGTTATCCGCCAGAAACCAAAACCGTTCCGTTAAGCGAAGTGGTAGCCAACAACGCAGCGTCACAGCCTGTGTCTGTTCCGCAGCAAGAGCAGCACACCGCGCAATTGCCCTTTTCCGCGCTCTGGGCGTTGTTGATCGGTATTGGTATCGCCTTTACGCCATGCGTGCTGCCAATGTACCCACTGATTTCTGGCATCGTGCTGGGTGGTAAACAGCGGCTCTCCACTGCCAGAGCATTGTTGCTGACCTTTATTTATGTGCAGGGGATGGCACTGACTTACACGGCGCTGGGTCTGGTAGTTGCCGCCGCAGGGTTACAGTTCCAGGCGGCGCTACAGCACCCATACGTGCTCATTGGCCTCGCCATCGTCTTTACCTTGCTGGCGATGTCAATGTTTGGCTTGTTTACTCTACAACTCCCCTCTTCGCTGCAAACACGTCTCACGTTGATGAGCAATCGCCAACAGGGCGGCTCACCTGGCGGTGTGTTTGTTATGGGGGCGATTGCCGGACTGATCTGTTCACCATGCACCACCGCACCGCTTAGCGCGATTCTGCTGTATATCGCCCAAAGCGGGAACATGTGGCTGGGCGGCGGCACGCTTTATCTCTATGCGTTGGGCATGGGCCTGCCGCTGATGCTAATTACCGTCTTTGGTAACCGCTTGCTGCCGAAAAGCGGCCCGTGGATGGAACAAGTCAAAACCGCGTTTGGTTTTGTGATCCTCGCACTGCCGGTCTTCCTGCTGGAGCGAGTGATTGGTGATGTATGGGGATTACGCTTGTGGTCGGCGCTGGGTGTCGCATTCTTTGGCTGGGCCTTTATCACCAGCCTACAGGCTAAACGCGGCTGGATGCGCGTGGTGCAAATAATCCTGCTGGCAGCGGCATTGGTTAGCGTGCGCCCACTTCAGGATTGGGCATTTGGTGCGACGCATACCGCGCAAACTCAGACGCATCTCAACTTTACACAAATCAAAACGGTAGATGAGTTAAATCAGGCGCTCGTTGAAGCCAAAGGCAAACCGGTGATGTTAGATCTTTATGCCGACTGGTGCGTCGCCTGTAAAGAGTTTGAGAAATACACCTTCAGCGACCCGCAGGTGCAAAAAGCGTTAGCAGACACGGTCTTACTTCAGGCCAACGTCACGGCCAACGACGCACAAGATGTGGCGCTGTTAAAGCATCTTAATGTCCTTGGCCTACCGACAATTCTCTTTTTTGACGGACAAGGCCAGGAGCATCCACAAGCACGCGTCACGGGCTTTATGGATGCTGAAACCTTCAGCGCACATTTGCGCGATCGCCAACCGTGAACGACACTTGCAGTGGGAAAGACGGAGGAAAATAGCGTGCAACGTGAAGATGTACTGGGAGAAGCCCTGAAATTATTAGAATTACAAGGGATTGCCAACACCACGCTGGAGATGGTTGCTGAACGTGTGGATTATCCACTGGACGAGCTACGCCGCTTCTGGCCAGACAAAGAGGCAATCCTCTACGATGCGCTGCGTTATCTTAGCCAACAGATAGATGTCTGGCGTCGTCAGCTGATGCTGGACGAAACGCAAACCGCCGAACAAAAGCTGCTGGCACGTTATCAGGCGTTATCGGAGTGCGTTAAAAACAACCGCTATCCGGGCTGTCTATTTATCGCTGCCTGTACGTTTTATCCCGATCCTGGCCACCCTATTCATCAACTGGCCGATCAGCAAAAAAGCGCGGCCTACGATTTCACCCACGAACTGTTAACCACACTGGAAGTTGACGATCCGGCGATGGTAGCAAAGCAGATGGAACTGGTGCTGGAAGGCTGTTTAAGCCGAATGCTGGTGAATCGTAGCCAGGCGGATGTCGACACTGCACATCGGCTGGCGGAAGATATCCTGCGCTTCGCCCGCTGCCGCCAGGGTGGTGCATTGACCTGACAGAAACACAGAAAAGAAGCGATTTGCCGCAATCTTAAGCAGTTGAATCGCTTTTACTGAAATTAGGTTGACGAGATGTGCAGATTACGGTTTAATGCGCCCCGTTGCCCGGATAGCTCAGTCGGTAGAGCAGGGGATTGAAAATCCCCGTGTCCTTGGTTCGATTCCGAGTCCGGGCACCAAATTCATATAAACGGATCTCCACGGAGGTCCGTTTTTCGTTTCAGGACGCCACGATTTAAGCGTTCTGCCTCCAAATCAATTCTCCCGAACTCAACCAGATTCTCCCCACATCACCAGCAATTTGCGGGCATATCCCAATTCGGGAAAATTTGTTCCTGAGCGATAGCACTAACTGACGTGAAATGTCGTGCGGCCCCGTGATGTTGTTGAACGTCAAATGACGTCATCAGGAGCGTAACGCATCCATAAAGCACAACACCGGTCTGAACGCCGACTGATGAGATTTTCTGAATGAGAACAAAGAGAAATGTATCAGTCCGCTTGCTCATGCAAAGACTAACAATCCATTAAAATAGTAAGCGCTCCGGACAATTTTCCATGGATTATTTTCTGAACATTTTTCTTTGGCAAAGATGATGAATTTTGATGGTAAGGAATATTACTTCTGGTTCTCAGTAAAATCCTTTCTTAATACCATGTAATCAAGAAGTTTATGGCTGGTAAAAATAACGTCTTGCATTCACCAATAATATGTAAATAAACCCATCTATAGATGGTAAAAATAGGTTGTGGCAATTATCATTGCATCATTCCCTTTTCGAATGAGTTTCTATTATGCAACAACCTGTAGTTCGCGTTGGCGAATGGCTTGTTACTCCGTCCATAAACCAAATTAGCCGCAATGGGCGTCAACTTACCCTTGAGCCGAGATTAATCGATCTTCTGGTTTTCTTTGCTCAACACAGTGGCGAAGTACTTAGCAGGGATGAACTTATCGATAATGTCTGGAAGAGAAGTATTGTCACCAATCACGTTGTGACGCAGAGTATCTCAGAACTACGTAAGTCATTAAAAGATAATGATGAAGATAGTCCTGTCTATATCGCTACTGTACCAAAGCGCGGCTATAAATTAATGGTGCCGGTTATCTGGTACAGCGAAGAAGAGGGAGAGGAAATAATGCTATCTTCGCCTCCCCCTATGCCAGAGGCGGTTCCTGCCACAGATTCTCCCTCCCACAGTCTTAACATTCAAAACACCGCAACGCCACCTGAACAATCCCCAGTTAAAAGCAAACGATTCACTACCTTTTGGGTATGGTTTTTTTTCCTGTTGTCGTTAGGTATCTGTGTAGCACTGGTCGCGTTTTCAAGTCTTGATACACGTCTTCCGATGAGCAAATCGCGTATTTTGCTCAATCCACGCGATATTGACATTAATATGGTAAATAAAAGTTGTAACAGCTGGAGTTCCCCGTATCAGCTCTCTTACGCGATAGGCGTGGGTGATTTGGTGGCGACATCACTTAACACCTTCTCCACCTTTATGGTGCATGACAAAATCAACTACAACATTGATGAACCGAGCAGTTCCGGTAAAACATTATCTATTGCGTTTGTTAATCAGCGCCAATACCGTGCTCAACAATGCTTTATGTCGATAAAATTGGTAGACAATGCAGATGGTTCAACCATGCTGGATAAACGTTATGTCATCACTAACGGTAATCAGCTGGCGATTCAAAATGATTTACTGGAGAGTTTATCAAAAGCGTTAAACCAACCGTGGCCACAACGAATGCAGGAGACGCTCCAGCAAATTTTGCCTCATCGTGGTGCGTTATTAACTAATTTTTATCAGGCACATGATTATTTACTGCATGGCGATGATAAATCATTGAACCGTGCCAGTGAATTATTAGGTGAGATTGTTCAATCATCCCCAGAATTTACCTACGCGAGAGCAGAAAAAGCATTAGTTGATATCGTGCGCCATTCTCAACATCCTTTAGATGAAAAACAATTAGCAGCACTGAACACAGAAATAGATAACATTGTTACACTACCGGAATTGAATAACCTGTCCATTATATATCAAATAAAAGCGGTCAGTGCTCTGGTAAAAGGTAAAACAGATGAGTCTTACCAGGCGATAAATACTGGCATTGATCTTGAAATGTCCTGGCTAAATTATGTATTGCTTGGCAAGGTTTATGAAATGAAGGGGATGAACCGGGAAGCGGCTGATGCATATCTCACCGCCTTTAATTTACGCCCAGGGGCAAACACCCTTTACTGGATTGAAAATGGTATATTCCAGACTTCTGTTCCTTATGTTGTACCTTATCTCGACAAATTTCTCGCTTCAGAATAAGTAACTCCCGGGTTGATTTATGCTCGGCAATATTTGTTGTTGAGTTTTTGTATGTTACTGTTGGTATAATATGTTGCGGTAATTTATTTGCCGCATAATTTTTATTACATAAATTTAACCAGAGAATGCCCCGCAATTTATTGTAAACATTGAATGTTTATCTTTTCATGATATCAACTTGCGATCCTGATGTGTTAATAAAAAACCTCAAGTTCTCACTTACAGAAACTTTTGTGTTATTTCACCTAATCTTTAGGATTAATCCTTTTTTCGTGAGTATTCTTAGCGCCAGTTTGGTCTGGTCAGGAAATAGTTATACATCATGACCCGGACTCCAAATTCAAAAATGAAATTAGGAGAAGAGCATGAGTTCTGCCAAGAAGATCGGGCTATTTGCCTGTACCGGTGTTGTTGCCGGTAATATGATGGGGAGCGGTATTGCATTATTACCTGCGAACCTAGCAAGTATCGGTGGTATTGCTATCTGGGGTTGGATTATCTCTATTATTGGTGCAATGTCGCTGGCGTATGTATATGCCCGACTGGCAACAAAAAACCCGCAACAAGGTGGCCCAATTGCTTATGCCGGAGAAATTTCCCCTGCATTTGGTTTTCAGACAGGTGTTCTTTATTACCATGCTAACTGGATTGGTAACCTGGCGATTGGTATTACCGCTGTATCTTATCTTTCCACCTTCTTCCCAGTATTAAATGATCCTGTTCCGGCGGGTATCG
The DNA here is from genome assembly GCF_019375075.1 of Escherichia sp. XD33. Lineage (NCBI taxonomy): Bacteria > Pseudomonadati > Pseudomonadota > Gammaproteobacteria > Enterobacterales > Enterobacteriaceae > Escherichia > Escherichia sp. XD33. Next base: position 10,704 of record NZ_JAENDM010000007.1, on the reverse strand, counting down.
CCTGTATTGCTATCGTCTGGGTATTTACCTTTGTAAATATGCTCGGCGGTACCTGGGTAAGCCGTTTAACCACTATTGGTCTGGTGCTGGTTCTTATTCCTGTGGTGATGACTGCTATTGTTGGCTGGCATTGGTTTGATGCGGCAACTTATGCAGCTAACTGGAATACTGCGGATACCACTGATGGTCATGCGATCATTAAAAGTATTCTGCTCTGCCTGTGGGCCTTCGTGGGTGTTGAATCCGCAGCAGTAAGTACTGGTATGGTTAAAAACCCGAAACGTACCGTTCCGCTGGCAACCATGCTGGGTACTGGTTTAGCAGGTATTGTTTACATCGCTGCGACTCAGGTGCTTTCCGGTATGTATCCATCTTCTGTAATGGCAGCTTCCGGTGCTCCGTTTGCAATCAGTGCTTCAACCATCCTCGGTAACTGGGCTGCGCCGCTGGTTTCTGCATTCACCGCCTTTGCGTGCCTGACTTCTCTGGGCTCCTGGATGATGTTGGTAGGCCAGGCAGGTGTACGTGCCGCTAACGACGGTAACTTCCCGAAAGTTTATGGTGAAGTCGACAGCAACGGTATTCCGAAAAAAGGTCTGCTGCTGGCTGCAGTGAAAATGACTGCCCTGATGATCCTCATCACTCTGATGAACTCTGCCGGTGGTAAAGCATCTGACCTGTTCGGTGAACTGACCGGTATCGCAGTACTGCTGACTATGCTGCCGTACTTCTACTCTTGCGTTGACCTGATTCGTTTTGAAGGCGTTAACATCCGCAACTTTGTCAGCCTGATCTGCTCTGTACTGGGTTGCGTGTTCTGCTTCATCGCGCTGATGGGCGCAAGCTCCTTCGAGCTGGCAGGTACCTTCATCGTCAGCCTGATTATCCTGATGTTCTACGCTCGCAAAATGCACGAGCGCCAGAGCCACTCAATGGATAACCACACCGCGTCTAACGCACATTAATTAAAAGTATTTTCCGAGGCTCCTCCTTTCATTTTGTCCCATGTGTTGGGAGGGGCCTTTTTTACCTGGAGATATGACTATGAACGTTATTGCAATATTGAATCACATGGGGGTTTATTTTAAAGAAGAACCCATCCGTGAACTTCATCGCGCGCTTGAACGTCTGAACTTCCAGATTGTTTACCCGAACGACCGTGACGACTTATTAAAACTGATCGAAAACAATGCGCGTCTGTGCGGCGTTATTTTTGACTGGGATAAATATAATCTCGAGCTGTGCGAAGAAATTAGCAAAATGAACGAGAACCTGCCGTTGTACGCGTTCGCTAATACGTATTCCACTCTCGATGTAAGCCTGAATGACCTGCGTTTACAGATTAGCTTCTTTGAATATGCGCTGGGTGCTGCTGAAGATATTGCTAATAAGATCAAGCAGACCACTGACGAATATATCAACACTATTCTGCCTCCGCTGACTAAAGCACTGTTTAAATATGTTCGTGAAGGTAAATATACTTTCTGTACTCCTGGTCACATGGGCGGTACTGCATTCCAGAAAAGCCCGGTAGGTAGCCTGTTCTATGATTTCTTTGGTCCGAATACCATGAAATCTGATATTTCCATTTCAGTATCTGAACTGGGTTCTCTGCTGGATCACAGTGGTCCACACAAAGAAGCAGAACAGTATATCGCTCGCGTCTTTAACGCAGACCGCAGCTACATGGTGACCAACGGTACTTCCACTGCGAACAAAATTGTTGGTATGTACTCTGCTCCGGCAGGCAGCACCATTCTGATTGACCGTAACTGCCACAAATCGCTGACCCACCTGATGATGATGAGCGATGTTACGCCAATCTATTTCCGCCCGACCCGTAACGCTTACGGTATTCTTGGTGGTATCCCACAGAGTGAATTCCAGCACGCTACCATTGCTAAGCGCGTGAAAGAAACACCAAACGCAACCTGGCCGGTACATGCTGTAATTACCAACTCTACCTATGATGGTCTGCTGTACAACACCGACTTCATCAAGAAAACACTGGATGTGAAATCCATCCACTTTGACTCCGCGTGGGTGCCTTACACCAACTTCTCACCGATTTACGAAGGTAAATGCGGTATGAGCGGTGGCCGTGTAGAAGGGAAAGTGATTTACGAAACCCAGTCCACTCACAAACTGCTGGCGGCGTTCTCTCAGGCTTCCATGATCCACGTTAAAGGTGACGTAAACGAAGAAACCTTTAACGAAGCCTACATGATGCACACCACCACTTCTCCGCACTACGGTATCGTGGCGTCCACTGAAACCGCTGCGGCGATGATGAAGGGTAATGCTGGTAAGCGTCTGATCAACGGTTCCATTGAACGTGCGATCAAATTCCGTAAAGAGATCAAACGTCTGAGAACGGAATCTGATGGCTGGTTCTTTGATGTTTGGCAGCCGGATCATATCGATACGACTGAATGCTGGCCGCTGCGTTCTGACAGCACCTGGCACGGCTTCAAAAACATCGATAACGAGCACATGTATCTTGACCCGATCAAAGTCACCCTGCTGACTCCGGGGATGGAAAAAGACGGCACCATGAGCGACTTTGGTATTCCGGCCAGCATCGTGGCGAAATACCTCGACGAACATGGCATCGTTGTTGAGAAAACCGGTCCGTATAACCTGCTGTTCCTGTTCAGCATCGGTATCGATAAGACCAAAGCACTGAGCCTGCTGCGTGCTCTGACTGACTTCAAACGTGCGTTCGACCTGAACCTGCGTGTGAAAAACATGCTGCCGTCTCTGTATCGTGAAGATCCTGAATTCTATGAAAACATGCGTATTCAGGAACTGGCTCAAAATATCCACAAACTGATTGTTCACCACAATCTGCCGGATCTGATGTATCGCGCATTTGAAGTGCTGCCGACGATGGTAATGACTCCGTATGCTGCGTTCCAGAAAGAGCTGCACGGTATGACCGAAGAAGTTTACCTCGACGAAATGGTAGGTCGTATTAACGCCAATATGATCCTTCCGTATCCGCCGGGAGTTCCTCTGGTAATGCCGGGTGAAATGATCACCGAAGAAAGCCGTCCGGTTCTGGAGTTCCTGCAGATGCTGTGTGAAATCGGCGCTCACTATCCGGGCTTTGAAACCGATATTCACGGTGCATACCGTCAGGCTGATGGCCGCTATACCGTTAAGGTATTGAAAGAAGAAAGCAAAAAATAATTAGCTCGTACAAGGGAAGTGGCTTGCCACTTCCCTTTTTTGCTCATAAGGAGAACACATGAAAACACCCTCACAGCCGCGCGCGATATACTATATCGTGGCGATCCAAATCTGGGAGTACTTCAGTTTTTACGGCATGCGTGCCTTACTCATTCTCTATCTCACCCATCAGCTTGGTTTTGATGATAACCATGCCATCAGCCTGTTCAGCGCATATGCTTCTCTGGTTTACGTTACCCCTATTCTCGGCGGCTGGCTTGCCGACCGCCTGCTCGGCAACCGCACTGCAGTGATTGCCGGCGCGCTGTTAATGACCCTTGGCCATGTGGTGCTGGGTATTGATACAAATTCAACCTTTAGCCTGTATCTGGCGCTGGCAATCATTATTTGTGGCTACGGTTTATTCAAATCAAACATCAGCTGTTTGCTTGGCGAGCTCTACGACGAGAACGATCATCGACGTGATGGCGGTTTTTCGCTGCTGTATGCTGCGGGCAATATCGGTTCTATCGCCGCCCCAATCGCCTGCGGCCTGGCTGCTCAGTGGTATGGATGGCATGTTGGCTTTGCCCTTGCGGGTGGCGGCATGTTTATCGGTTTGTTGATTTTCTTAAGCGGGCATCGTCATTTCCAGTCCACGCGTAGTATGGATAAAAAAGCGCTCACTAGCGTGAAATTTGCCTTACCGGTATGGAGCTGGTTAGTGGTGATGCTCTGTTTAGCCCCAGTATTTTTTACCCTGCTGCTGGAGAACGACTGGTCCGGATATTTGCTGGCGATCGTTTGCCTCATTGCCGCACAAATCATTGCCCGCATGATGGTCAAATTCCCCGAACACCGCCGTGCTCTTTGGCAAATTGTATTGTTGATGTTTGTCGGGACATTGTTCTGGGTACTGGCACAACAGGGCGGCAGTACCATCAGCTTGTTTATCGATCGCTTTGTGAATCGTCAGGCATTCAATATTGAAGTACCTACAGCACTATTCCAGTCGGTGAATGCAATTGCGGTGATGCTCGCTGGGGTTGTACTGGCCTGGCTGGCGTCGCCAGAAAGCCGCGGCAACTCAACATTGCGCGTCTGGCTGAAGTTTGCCTTTGGCTTACTGCTGATGGCTTGTGGCTTTATGTTGTTGGCATTTGATGCCCGACATGCAGCGGCTGACGGTCAAGCGTCAATGGGCGTGATGATATCCGGGTTGGCGCTAATGGGCTTTGCCGAACTCTTTATTGACCCGGTGGCGATTGCGCAAATCACGCGTCTGAAAATGTCTGGCGTATTAACCGGGATTTATATGCTGGCAACAGGCGCGGTCGCCAACTGGCTGGCAGGCGTAGTGGCACAGCAGACGACAGAGTCGCAAATTAGCGGTATGGCAATTGCAGCTTACCAGCGATTCTTTTCTCAGATGGGAGAGTGGACGTTGGCTTGTGTCGCGATCATCGTCGTATTGGCCTTTGCTACCCGTTTTCTGTTTAGCACGCCGACGAATATGATACAGGAGAGTAACGATTAACTGTCGTAAAAACAATTGGTTATGAATAAATTAACTTTCAGTTTATCACACTAGTAAATCGAGATTAATAAGTCATTTAAACCATTTTGATGGTTATTTATTAGTGATATCAACTTGAGGTAAGCGTTAGTTTCGATAAGATAAACTGAGTTATTAATAGTCGAGGCAGATAATACAGTGTACCGATCTGTCTCTTTATCTACGCTAAATTGAAAGCTGGATTTAGAGGAACCAAAATGTCTGAACAAGAAACACGGGGAGCCAATGAGGCTATTGATTTTAACGATGAACTGAGAAATCGCCGCGAAAAACTGGCGGCACTACGTCAGCAAGGTGTGGCGTTTCCCAATGATTTTCGCCGCGACCATACCTCTGACCAGTTGCACGAAGAGTTTGATGCGAAGGATAACCAGGAACTGGAATCCTTAAACATTGAAGTCTCGGTTGCTGGCCGAATGATGACCCGTCGTATCATGGGGAAAGCCTCCTTTGTAACGTTGCAGGATGTCGGTGGCCGTATTCAACTGTACGTTGCACGAGATAGCCTGCCAGAAGGTGTTTATAACGATCAGTTTAAAAAATGGGATCTGGGTGACATTATCGGTGCCCGCGGTACGCTGTTTAAGACGCAAACGGGTGAGCTTTCCATTCACTGTACTGAGCTGCGCCTGCTGACTAAAGCACTACGTCCTTTACCAGATAAATTCCATGGTCTGCAGGATCAGGAAGTCCGTTATCGTCAACGTTATCTGGACCTCATCGCTAACGATAAATCCCGTCAAACGTTTGTTGTCCGTTCAAAAATTCTGGCCGCTATCCGTCAATTCATGGTCGCGCGCGGCTTTATGGAAGTAGAAACCCCGATGATGCAGGTAATTCCAGGTGGGGCATCTGCTCGCCCGTTTATTACCCATCATAATGCTCTGGATTTAGATATGTATCTGCGTATCGCGCCGGAGCTGTATCTGAAACGTCTGGTTGTAGGCGGTTTTGAACGGGTATTCGAAATCAACCGTAACTTCCGTAATGAAGGTATTTCTGTTCGCCATAATCCTGAGTTCACAATGATGGAACTCTACATGGCGTATGCGGATTACCACGATTTGATTGAACTGACAGAGTCACTGTTCCGCACCCTGGCACAAGAGGTTCTGGGTACCACTAAAGTCACTTATGGCGAGCATGTGTTTGATTTCGGCAAACCGTTTGAAAAACTCACCATGCGCGAAGCAATCAAAAAATATCGTTCAGAAACCGATATGGCCGACCTGGATAATTTTGATGCTGCTAAAGCATTAGCTGAATCTATCGGTATTACGGTAGAGAAAAGCTGGGGGTTGGGACGTATTGTCACAGAGATCTTTGATGAAGTGGCAGAAGCACATCTGATTCAGCCAACCTTTATTACGGAATATCCGGCAGAAGTGTCCCCGCTGGCACGCCGTAATGATGTTAACCCGGAAATCACCGACCGTTTTGAATTCTTCATCGGTGGTCGTGAAATCGGTAATGGTTTTAGCGAATTAAACGACGCAGAAGATCAGGCTGAACGTTTCCAGGAACAGGTTAATGCTAAAGCTGCAGGTGACGACGAAGCCATGTTCTATGACGAAGATTACGTGACTGCGCTGGAATATGGTCTGCCGCCAACCGCTGGTCTGGGTATTGGTATCGACCGAATGATTATGCTGTTTACTAACAGCCATACTATTCGCGACGTTATTCTCTTCCCGGCGATGCGCCCACAGAAATAAATTTCACTTTAATGAACGAAGCAGTCAGGCGACTGCTTCGTTCATCGTTCCGCAAATCCAGTTTTGAGGAGAGACGCTTCGTTTCACGATAACCAGCGGGTCCACTCAACTACAGCTCCTAAAAGAGAGAAAAAAGTAATGCCACAGGCAGACTCATTGGCCAGGTTATTCCGACCAGGAATGCACTAAGTAAACGAATATGTGTTTTCTCATGTGAGATAAACCAGATAATGACAAAGGATATGTTCACACCAATCACATAAAAAATTAATATTTTAGAGAATAGTGCCATTTTTTATGTTCTTCTTATCCTTCCTGGCTACTTGTAAAACTGACGGAAATAGTCATCAACTGTCATAATGTTGAGGTCAAAATCAATATCCGGTAAGTCTAAGCATTTGAGCCTGATTAAATCTTCGATTTCACTTGCGGCTAACGATGTCGTTATTGCGAAGGAGTTTTCATTCAATTGTCGTGGTATCCCATATTCATCAGCCACGATAGAGGAGAAATTCATATCATACATCAATGATCTTAATCTTAAGAACACTGAGGAATAAGATGATGGATAATCAAAAGAAACAACATAAGTATTGAACTTGTTTTTACCTTCCATAATATGACTCCTATCAATATTAAACGCTCTGGGGACGCAAAACTTATTAACCCCGATTGATGATTCTCATATAGGAGATATTCTTTTTTTTGCTCAGTAAAGGGGATGACTTGGGACAAAAAAACGCGCTCTCTGCCCATTCTTTGTGCATCCCCCTACCCTTCAGATGCTCTCCTGCATCACATCGCGGAGAGAATGAAAAATATCGTGACTCTGTACTCTCCCATCAACTGCGAATATCATCATACTCCCGCGTTTTATCAAATTCATGTTTCGCAAATGGGCATAATGGGATAATTTTTCGTTTTTCCCGACGCATTTTTTCCACGACTTTCGCAACCAGCTGTTTACCAATCCCTTGCCCTTTCAGGCTTTCATCGACATCGGTATGTTCGATAATCGCTAAATTCTCTCCGGTCGGCACAAAGACAATTTCAGCGATTTGCTTGCCTTGTTTGTCATTAATGTAAAATTTATTGTGGCCTTCGCGTATTTCCATTTTACCCTCGCTTATTTATGACGGTATTTCAGCGCGCCGCTCGGGCACGTATCAATCACTTTAACCACAGTGGCGACGTCGACTTCATCCGGCATGATCCACGGCTTTCGTTTGAGATTAAATAACTTGCCGTTGCCACGTACGCAATTGCCAGAATGCTGACATATCGCAGTGTTGAAATAGACATCGATCTTTTCGCCGGTATAACAGCGATAACCCCCGTCCAGTAGCGCCTGACCCATGACCTTCCCTCTCTCATCAGTATGATTATCGCTATAAGCATAGCCCCGGAATCTTCATACAGCACTGGCAGTTTCCGTTGCCAGAGTCTCTTCCCCTATATAGCCAATCATTCTTACTCCCTTTGAATTACCCGCCTCATCAGAGATAATGCTTAAGAAATTTGTCACACAAGGAAGCTGATGAGACATTCATTGCCCTACCGCATGTTACGCAAACGTCCGATGAAATTGAGTACCACAGTGATCTTAATGGTCAGTGCGGTACTGTTCTCGGTGCTATTGGTGGTGCATCTGATTTACTTCTCGCAAATCAGTGATATGACGCGAGATGGGCTAGCCAACAAGGCACTGGCAGTGGCGCGTACCCTCGCCGACTCGCCGGAAATCCGTCAGGGCTTGCAGAAAAAACCGCAGGAGAGTGGCATCCAGGCCATCGCGGAAGCCGTACGCAAACGCAACGATCTGCTGTTTATTGTCGTTACCGATATGCAAAGTCTTCGCTACTCGCATCCTGAAGCCCAGCGTATTGGTCAGCCATTTAAAGGTGATGACATCCTTAAAGCGCTGAATGGCGAAGAAAATGTCGCTATCAATCGCGGTTTTCTGGCGCAGGCTTTACGCGTATTTACCCCCATCTACGATGAAAATCATAAACAAATTGGCGTGGTGGCGATCGGCCTTGAGTTAAGCCGTGTGACCCAACAGATCAATGACAGTCGCTGGAGCATTATCTGGTCGGTATTATTTGGCATGCTGGTCGGACTGATTGGCACCTGCATTCTGGTTAAGGTACTGAAAAAAATCCTTTTCGGCCTGGAACCCTACGAAATCTCCACGCTGTTTGAGCAACGCCAGGCCATGTTGCAGTCTATCAAAGAAGGCGTCGTTGCCGTGGACGATCGCGGCGAGGTCACGCTGATCAACGATGCCGCACAAGAATTGCTGAATTACCGTAAGTCGCAGGACGATGAGAAACTGTCGACGCTAAGCCACTCATGGTCACAGGTGGTAGATGTCTCGGAAGTGTTACGCGACGGTACCCCGCGCCGCGACGAAGAGATTACGATTAAAGACCGGCTATTACTGATCAACACCGTTCCGGTGCGCAGTAATGGCGTTATCATCGGTGCCATTTCAACCTTCAGGGACAAAACTGAAGTACGTAAACTGATGCAGCGACTCGACGGTCTGGTCAACTATGCTGACGCACTTCGTGAACGATCCCACGAATTTATGAATAAATTGCATGTGATTCTCGGATTATTGCATCTGAAGAGTTATAAGCAGTTGGAAGATTACATTCTCAAAACAGCCAATAACTATCAGGAAGAGATTGGCTCTCTGCTGGGTAAGATCAAATCTCCGGTTATCGCTGGTTTTTTAATCAGCAAGATTAACCGCGCGACCGATTTAGGCCATACGCTGATTTTAAACAGTGAAAGCCAGCTGCCAGACAGCGGCAGTGAGGACCAGGTCGCGACGCTGATTACCACGTTGGGAAATCTGATAGAAAACGCGCTGGAGGCATTAGGGCCGGAACCCGGAGGCGAAATTAGCGTAACATTGCACTACCGTCACGGCTGGCTGCACTGTGAAGTTAATGATGATGGACCGGGGATCGCACCCGATAAAATCGATCACATTTTTGACAAAGGTGTCTCGACAAAAGGAAGCGAGCGAGGCGTCGGTTTAGCACTTGTCAAACAACAGGTAGAAAATCTCGGCGGCAGCATCGCCGTGGAATCGGAACCCGGGATTTTCACACAATTTTTTGTCCAGATACCCTGGGACGGGGAGAGGTCGAACAGATGATCAATGTATTAATTATCGATGACGACGCAATGGTCGCGGAGCTGAATCGCCGATACGTAGCACAAATCCCAGGCTTTCAATGCTGTGGAACAGCCTCGACGCTGGAGAAAGCCAAAGAGATTATCTTCAATAGCGATACGCCTATCGACCTGATATTGCTCGATATCTATATGCAAAAAGAGAACGGGCTCGATTTACTGCCTGTCCTGCATAACGCGCGTTGCAAAAGTGATGTGATTGTCATCTCCTCCGCAGCCGATGCGGCAACCATTAAAGATTCGCTGCATTACGGTGTCGTGGATTACCTGATCAAACCCTTCCAGGCTTCCCGCTTTGAAGAGGCGCTCACCGGCTGGCGGCAAAAGAAAATGGCGCTGGAAAAACATCAGTATTATGACCAGGCCGAGCTTGATCAGCTAATCCACGGCAGCAGCTCCAACGAGCAGGATCCTCGTCGCTTGCCAAAAGGCTTAACGCCGCAGACGTTACGCACGCTGTGCCAGTGGATTGACGCGCATCAGGACTATGAGTTTTCAACCGACGAGCTGGCTAACGAGGTTAACATCTCGCGTGTTTCCTGCCGTAAATACCTCATCTGGCTGGTCAACTGCCACATCTTGTTCACCAGTATCCATTATGGCGTCACGGGGCGTCCGGTTTACCGTTACCGTATTCAGGCAGAACACTACTCACTACTGAAACAATATTGCCAATAACGGATCGCTGGTTATCTGTAAGTAATAATTATTGGTAATGACTCCAACTTACTGATAGTGTTTTATGTTCAGATAATGCCCGATGACCTTGTCATGCAGCTCCACCGATTTTGAGAACGACAGTGACTTCCGTCCCAGCCTTGCCAGATGTTGTCTCAGATTCAGATTATGTCGCTCAATGCGCTGAGTGTAACGCTTGCTGATAACGTGCAGCTTTCCCTTCAGGCGTGATTCATACAGCGGCCAGCCATCCGTCATCCATACCACGACCTCAAAGGCCGACAGCAGGCTCAGAAGACGCTCCAGTGTGGCCAGAGTGCGTTCACCGAAGACGTGCGCCACAACCGTCCTCCGTAT